>NZ_JBFUKF010000056.1:0-20593 GCF_056400985.1 Mucilaginibacter sp. P4_G9
CAATAAAAGTAGGCGATGCAAAACTATTTAGTTTGATCAATAGGTTTTTTCCGAAAACTGCATCTAATATACTTAATCCCAAAAAAAGTAATGAACTTTTAAAAAATAAAAAATGAAAGCAATAATTTTAAATGAAGCAGGCGATGTTGATAATCTAAAATATATAGATATGTCAAAGCCAGCAATTAAAAGTGATGAGGTGTTGGTAAAAACAATTTCATTAAGTATTAATCCTGTCGACTATAAAGCAAGGTCAAATAATGGTGCATTATCCTGGCTTTTTGGAGAAGAGCGACCTGTAATTTTAGGTTGGGATTTGTCGGGAACAATAGTTGAAGTTGGAGAAAACGTGACGGATTTCAAAATCGGTGATGCTGTTTTTGGAATGGCAAATTTCCCCGGCAAAGGAAATGTTTATGCAGAATTTGTAGCAGTTCCATCCGCACATTTAACTTTAAAGCCCGCCAATATTTCTTATCCTGAGGCGGCATCGGCTACTCTTGCTGCATTGACGGCCTGGCAAATATTAGTAAAAAAAGGAAACGTTAAAAAAGGGGACAAAGTGTTAATTCTCGGTGCTTCCGGTGGTGTAGGGCACTATGCTACACAAATAACCAAACATTTTGGAGCTTATGTATACGGCACTTCATCAGTAAAAAACAAAGACTTTGTCTTACAAAATGGCGTAGATAAACACATAGATTACGTAACAGAAAATTTTTCGGAGTTAGTTTCTGAGGCTGATTTTGTGCTAAATACAGTTACTGATGGTGATATTATTTCCAAAGCAATTGATGTAACAAAAACGGGCGGAACTATTGCTACAATTTCATCATCAAATATTTCCAACGAAGATATTGATAAAGCAAAATCAAAAGGTGTGAATCTATCATTTGCACTTGTAGCATCATCAGGCACTGATATGTTGGAAATTGCACAGTTAATGGAAAAAGGAATATTGAAATCGCACGTTTCTAAAACATTTTCTTTTGAGGAGATGGGTGAAGCCCATTTGTATTTAGAAAAAGGCAGAACTGTTGGCAAAATTGTAGTAAATATTAAGTCTTAGCTAAAGCAGATCTAAAGGATAAAAATCATAAACAAATTAAAAAATGAAAGCATTCATCATAGACAAATACAAAAGCAAGGACGGTGGCCGCATTGGGCAAATACCCGATCCTGTACCACAACCGGATGAAGTATTGATAGAAGTACATGCCGCTGCAATCAACCTGCTGGATTCCAAAATCAGAAACGGGGAATTTAAACTTATTTTGCCGTATAAAACACCGTTTGTTTTAGGTCATGATGTGGCAGGTATTGTAACCAAAGTTGGGGCACGTGTTCAACAATTTAAGGTTGGAGACGAGGTTTACGCCCGACCGGCGGATCATCACATTGGCACATTTGCCGGGTTCATTGCGATTAAGGAAGCCGATATTGCGCTTAAGCCAAAGAAATTGAGCATGGAAGAAGCCGCATCCATCCCCCTGGTGGGCCTGACCGCCTGGCAGGCACTGATTGAAAACGGGAACCTGAAGAAAGGGCAAAAAGTATTCATACAAGCCGGTTCTGGCGGGGTAGGCACATTTGCTATTCAGCTGGCGAAATACCTGGGTGCTACCGTGGCTACAACTACAAGCTCAGCCAATATGGAGCTAGTAAAAAGCCTTGGTGCAGATGTTGTTATTGACTATAAGAAAGATGACTTTGAGAAAGTTCTGAACGGTTACGACTTGGTTTTGAATAGCCAGGACGGAAAGACGCTCGAAAAGTCGCTGAATGTTTTGAAACCAGGTGGAAAACTCATCTCGATCTCCGGCCCGCCTGATGCTGACTTTGCGGCAGAAATCGGAGCTCCCTGGTTTGTGAAATTAATCGTGCGCCTTTTGAGCTCTGGAGTAAGGAGAAAAGCAAAAAAGCTTAATGTGCGCTTTTCTTTTCTATTCATGAAAGCAAACGGTTCGCAGTTAAAAGAAATTACCGCTCTTATAAATACTGGCGCAATAACACCGGTGATAGATAAAGTTTTCCCGTTCGAATCGATCAAGGAAGCAATGGCCTATGTTGAAAGCGGTCGCGCCAAAGGAAAAGTTGTTGTTAAAATGAAGTAATGCTTAAACAAACGGATTTCAAATAGAAATATAAACCTCACGTTTTGCCCCATGGATAGCRCATGGCTATTAATACCTGGCACTATTCTGTGGGGGCAGCAATGCCTTGAAACTATTTAAAACCATTTAATATATGAAAAAACTAAGGACGATAATGTTGCTATGCTTTTTTGCAGTAACAAAAACTTTTGCACAAACTCCCGAAGCCGATAAGATCTTAGGCGTATGGCTGAGCGAAGATAAGACCGTTAAAATTGATGTTTATAAATCAGGCAGCAAGTATTTTGGCAAACTGATCTGGGGTAAAACGATGTACGAACCGGATGGAACAACTTCCCGGAAAGACGTTAAAAACAAAGATGAAAAATTAAGGTCACGTAACCTTAAGGATCTGATCATGCTCTACGATTTTACTTATCATGACGGGGCCTGGGATGGTGGTCAGATCTATGATGCTTATAGCGGTAAAACATACAGTTGTACCTTGAAGCTAAAGGATAGTAAGCTGAATATCAGGGGATACGTTGGTGTGTCGCTATTTGGCAGGACAAGTGTTTGGGAAAAGACGAAGTAATATTTTGTTCATAAACAAAATGTATGTGTCGTGAATATGCTGTAATTCAAATTGTTACATGCAATTCGTAGCGCTCTTTTTGTTTTTTAGTGCTATTTTGAAAAGGCGCTACGAATAACGCAATATAGTTTTGCGATTATTTGCGAGTTTTGATACGTGGTGTAAAAGAAACAGCCCTTAAAAATGCAATTCATGGGCTTTTGACACTTTTGTTAATGTAATCAGCGGAGACCTATGGTCATGAATCTTATTTTTTCCGCTAATAATCAGCATGTTACATTTTTAAATTTCCGTACTCTACGAATGACGCAGAAAAGCAAGTTTACTCTAATTGTTGGATCAAATACCCGTTATTTTTCAAACTCTTAATACAGAACATCGCTACTTGATTTAGTATCTTTTCATTCAGTTACGTGATTGCCAGCATGGCTTTTTTAGGAAGCTTTCTTTGTAATGGCGAGAGACCCTTGAGGCTCTATTGAGCCATTGGCTGTTTTTCCTGCCAGTCAAAATTCGCTTTGCGATTAGCAATCAGCCAGTGATTGTTTTCCCGCACAAATTCGTCCTCGTAAACAACGCCGATGGTGGTTTTCATTTTTTTGCCGTCCTCGGTACCGATCAGGGTAACGGTGCAATAGGATGTTCCTACAGCCTTGTCGCCGGTAATCGTCACCTTTTGCTGGCCGTTAAAGTGATAGACGGTTTGAAAGTTTGCCAGAAAAGCGCCAAATGCATCCTCCAGTTGTTTGCGGCCGGTCAGTTTGGATACCGAGTTTCCTTCGATAAAGGTTTCTGAGGTGGCGTTAGTTGTAAAAAGTTGTACCTGGGTATGCACGTCTTTTTTATCTGCAAGGATTGAAAAGGTGTCTACTAATTCTTTAAGAGCGACCCGGTCTGACAGTTCCTGTAAGTTTTTCATGTTTTGTGCTTTTGGTGTTAAATAAGCAAATAGTAAAGTAGTTACTAATAATAATTTTTTCATATTAATTTGATCAGGTATTACGCTTCAGTTAGCGGATAGCACAAAATCGAAGATGTCTAAATTTTCTGCAATTCGCTCTTTGCTGACCGACTTCGGAATAACAACTATGCCTCGTTGCGCCAGCCACTGCAGAATTACCTGGGCAACAGTTTTTTGATAGCTTTGRCCGATGGCAAGCAGCACCAGGTGATTGAAAATGTCGTTTTTACATACCGAGAAAAGAACGCACTGATGAAGCGTATTAAATGCAATCATGCATCCTTCACAATTGAAATAGTCAATTTTCTAGTTCATCATTCGATAATCCAGAGGTGTAAAACCAGTATGCTGTTTAAAAGATCGCGTGAAATGCTGTGGATATTTAAAGCCAAGTTCATATGCGATCTCACTTACTGATTTAGTGGTGTCGAATATTTTCTCTTTGGCTACGTCCATAGTTTTCAATTGTATATATTCCTGGGCTGACTTTCCAGTCTCTTTTTTGATCAGGTCACCAAAATAATTGGCCGATAAGTTAAGTTGATCCGCACAGTAACCAACAGTGGGCAAGCCCAGTTCTGAAGGCTTGTTGGAACTGAAATATCCATTCAACAATTCCTCGAATTTTTGTAATGTACCCTTGTTTACGTTTTCCCGGGTAATAAATTGCCGGTCGTAAAAACGTATGCAATAATTAAGTAAGAGTTCAATATTACTTACGATTAATGTTTTGCTGTGTTTATCAATGCCCCGCCGGAGCTCGTTCCTGATCTTATCATAGCAATCATAGATGATCTTTCGCTCACTTTTGGACAGGTGAAGCGCCTCATGCACTTCATACGAAAAAAAATTATAATCAGTAATATGGCGGCCAAGTGAAGTGCCTTTAAGCAGATCAGCATGAAAGACCAACGCCTGACCCTTTGGCTGATAAAGTTCGCCATTGTTTTCCACTCCAATTACCTGTCCGGGACCGACAAACACCAAAGTTCCTTCTTCGTAATCATAATAGTTACAACCATATTGCAGATCGCCGCATTTGATCTCCTTTAGAAATACGGCATAAAAACCATAATTACTCCGGCGGTTCGGTCTTTTATCTGCCTTCGACAGGTCAACTATATTAACGAGCGGATGCAGCGTCTCATTATTGTTAAGCGCGTTGTACTGACCGATGGTATCGATCCTCATCACATTTTCCATTGCAATTTCCTTTACTAACCCAAAGATAGTTTATCCCTTACACGTTACGATAAGTTGTTAGGCCAATCAGTAATAATGGTAGGAAATCCAGTAATCTGTATAACAATAAGGCTAAAAATAGGCGTGACATTTGCACATATCATTAAACACGAGATACAAATAGGAAAAAAATGAAACATAGAAAATTAGGAAAAACCGGTCTTGAGGTTTCATCACTGGGATTAGGTTGTATGGGCTTGAGCTTTGGCTATGGCCCTGCTACAGATAAACAACAAGGCATAAACCTGATCAGGGAGGCTTACGAACAAGGTATAACTTTCTTCGATACAGCGGAATGTTATGGTCCCTTTACTAATGAAGAATTAGTGGGCGAAGCTCTGGCACCCTTCCGCAAAGAAGTTGTAGTGGCAACCAAATTCGGATTTGAGGACGGGGACTCGCGTAAAGGATTGAACAGCAGCCCGGCACGGATCAGACAGGTTGTGGAAGCTTCGTTAAAACGTCTGAGAACCGATGTGATCGATCTGTTCTATCAGCATCGTGTTGACCCCAATGTACCGATGGAAGATGTTGCAGGAACGGTAAGAGAGCTGATCGCGGAAGGTAAAGTGAAGCACTTTGGTCTTTCGGAAGCGGGCGCTGAATCTATTCGTAAAGCGCATGCTGTACAACCGGTTACTGCTTTGCAGAGCGAGTACTCGATCTGGTGGAGGGAGCCTGAAAAAGAAATTATCCCAACACTGGAGGAATTAGGAATTGGCTTTGTGCCATTCAGTCCTTTAGGAAAAGGGTTTTTAACAGGAGCCATTAATGAAAACACACAGTTTGACAGTACAGACTTTCGCAATTCAGTACCCCGCTTTAATGAGGAGAACCGGAAAGCGAATCAAAAGTTAGTTGAGCTGCTTGGCGAAATCGCCAAACAAAAAGAAGCAACCCCTGCGCAAATAGCATTGGGTTGGTTATTAGCACAAAAACCATGGATTGTACCTATTCCGGGCACGACAAAATCACATCGCTTAACAGAAAATATCGGCGGTGCATCGGTTGATCTTTCCGGCGATGATGTCAAGGCAATTGATGATGCCTTTGCCAAAACGAATGTTCAGGGCGACCGCTACCCAGCTCATTTACAACAAAGGGTTGGTAAGTAAACTAAACATTATGAAATTGCTGTTTATTTCCTTTTTATTGTTAACGATGTGCATGGTGCCAGGACGTGCAAAAGCACAACAAAACAAGAGCGATAAAAATGTGCTGATCGTTTATCTCTCGCGAACAAATAACACCAAAGCAATCGCACAAATTATCCAACAGCAGGTTGGCGGAAAGCTCGTGCCGATTGAACTGCAAAAACCTTATCCTGAGAATTATAAAGCAACGGTTGACCAGGTAGCCAAAGAAAATGAAACAGGCTACCTGCCGCCTTTAAAAACGCAGGTTGAAGGTATCGACAAATATGATGTCATATTTGTCGGCTTCCCCACTTGGGGGATGCAGTTGCCGCCGCCGGTAAAAAGCTTCCTGCATCAGCATAATCTGAAGGGCAAAACGATCATTCCATTTAATACAAACGCTGGCTATGGGGTTGGTTCGACATTTCAAACCGTCAAAGAACTATGCCCAAAAAGCAAAGTTCTGGAAGGGTTTACGATGAAAGGTGGTATAGAGCGTGACGGCAAGTTACTGGTCATTCAGGGACAATATGAAAAAGAGGCGCAAAAAAAGGTAAAGCAATGGCTTTCCAAATTATCCATATTCTCAAATCAGTAATAATAGTTTGTAATACAGAAATTGCTATAACAACCAGCTAATAGAATCGAAAGACGTTTATAACGGTAGTAATAGGCAATACAAAAAAACTATCATGAAAAAGATCTTAATTATCGGGGCAGGCGGCAGCCTTGCTAAATCTGTAATCGAAGAGGCAAAGCAGTTAGATAACACATCACTTACGCTGTTCGTGAGAAACAAGAACAGGCTTTCAAAAAGCGATGCCGTGAGCTGCACTGTTTTTGAAGGCGATGCTATGGATTACAATAGTGTAAAAGAAGCTGTCGCCGGCCAGGATATCGTCTATGTGAACCGTGCAGGAAACCTGGAGGAGATGGCAAAGAATATTGTTAAGGCCATGCGGGACACCTCCGTTAAAAGGATCGTAGCAATCAGTTCTATCGGTATTTATGATGTGCCGCTAAGATCTGTCCTGATCCCATACCGAAAGTTGGCAGATGTCATAGAAGCTTCCGGCCTTGATTATACGATTTTAAGACCGGACTGGTTTACCAGCAACAATGAAGTCGATTATATCTTGACGCGCAAAGGCCATCCCGAAACAGGTATCGCCATTTCCAGGAAGAGTATAGCAACGTTTATTATGAAGGTGTTTAAAGACTCCAGTTTGCATATCAACGAGAATCTGGGCATTAGCAAACCAACTCACTCGGGTTATACTCCGAATGAATACAAAATACTGAATTAAAAGCCAATGCGGAAAATTTTACAACCATTGATTTTATCGCACCGGATTGTAAATCCCCCGCAGTTTAAAGTCTGCAATGGTCCGCCATCGCAGTAGCCAAAAATTAACTTTATAGCGCCCGTCAATTGGCCATCCTCAGTTACCAGCATACGTGCGCCGGCCTGCGATAAGAAGACCCATCTACATGCACCACTGTTGCCAAAGCTGTTTGTTTGCCGGCTTTTGTGGGCCTTATCATAGACATTCACGATGTCCTTTAACTCTTTCACATAGCAACTGTTAAACGGTTGTCAAATCAAATGGTAATTTCCTGATACGCTTTCCGGTAAGGTCAAATATGGCATTCGTTAAAGCCGGTGCAAAGGCTGGTAAACCCGGTTCGCCAACACCGCCTGCATTTTCATCATTTTCCATAATGAAAACATCAATCGGTGGAATGTCAGTAATTCTTGGCATTTTATAATCGTAGAAGTTGCGTTGTTCTACCAAACCGTCTTTAAAGGTGATCTCATGGATGGTGGCCGCGCCCAGGCCCATTACAATTGCTCCTTCAACCTGCGCCTTTACAATATCGGGGTTCACATACCAGCCGCAATCCATAACTGCCCATACATGGTCGATCTTTAATTTGCCTTGGTCATTTTTAGACACCTTCACCACTTGTCCCACCGTGCTCGCAAAACATTCTGTAATAGCCGTGCCATAGCCCTCATTCTTCTTCCTGCTTTTCCAGCCCGAAACTTCTTCCATTTTATCAATTAGCTTCTGGCTTCTTGCATCTTTGAGATACTGTCTCCTTAGATCCATTGGATCTTTTCCGGCGGCAATCGACATTTCGTCTAAAAAGCTTTCATAAGCAAAGCCATTCGTGGATGCATACACGGAGCGCCACCACATCGTTGGGATAGGAGTTTCAAACATCACCTCTGCGAAACTGATATTCTTGATGGAATCATAATAGGGCTTTAAAAAACCCTCTGATGTACTCCGGTTAGCTTTTCCGTTCGGGCCATCTCTCCAGTGATCATTATTCTGTCCCGCCATCCGGAATTTGAGGGCGCTGATGTTCCCGTTGTCAATAGCACCCTGGCAACGGTAGCTGATTCCCGGGCGGTATGGTCCCTGTGTGGCATCATCTTCACGTGTCCAGACTACCTGAACCGGAGCACCGATCTCTTTGGAGATCATGGTGGCTTCGTGCGGATAGTCCATAAAAGCCTTACGACCAAAGCCCCCGCCTAAAAAAGTCATATTGACAATAACTTTTTCTTTTGTCCAGCCTAACTGTCCGGCAATATATTCCTGCACCCATTCCGGTGCCTGGATCGGCCCCCATATTTCCACTTTATCGTTTTGATAATGCGCTACACAATTCACTGGTTCCATGGCACTATGCGATTGGTAGGGGGTTTGGTACACGATATCCAGCTTAGTTGAAGCGCTGCTTATCGCGGCATCCGGGTCACCTTGCTTTTTGAGGATCAGGCCTTCTTCAGTATTTAGCTTCGCCTGCTGGCTTTTGAAAATATCAGCAGTATTTACATGATCGAAGCCGGTATCATCCCATTCTACACGTAACGCTTTTTTGCCTTGCAATGCAGCCCAGGTAGAAGTAGCTACAACAACCACGCCTTCGCGAAAAGTTTTAAAAACGCCCATCTTTACCTTAAACACTTTCTTAACACCAGGAACTTTTAGGGCAGCTGTATCGTCAAAGCTTTTTACTTTACCGCGCAGCCGTGGGTTGCGTTCTACTGCGGCGTAGAGCATTCCGGGTAATTTCTTATCAAGCCCAAAACCTGCAGTGCCATTTGTTTTCAACGGCGTATCCTGACGGTGCAGTGGCTGGCGGATCAATTTATATGCCGACTTCGGTTTCAATATTACGTCCTTTGGCGGCTCCAGCTTTGAGGCATCTGCAACCAATTCGCCATAATGGAATTTTTTTGCGGATGGACGATGGATGATATGGCCGGCTTCAGCATAACAATCTGTAATCGGAACTTTCCATTTTGCAGCGGCTGCCGTGGTTAGCATTACCCGTGCAGTAGCGCCCAGTTTTAAAAGGTTTTTGTACGAGCCGCGGATGGTAGAACTACCACCAGTAATCTGGCTTCCATATTTCTCTTTATTGCCTTGCGCAAATATAATGTTCACTTCATCCAGGTTCACCTCCAGTTCTTCGGCAAGAATTTGCGGAACAGACTGGTAAGAGCCCTGGCCCATTTCTGCACGGTGGTCAACCAGGGTGACTTTTCCCGTTGCATCGATCTTTATCCAGGCATTTAGTTCTATCTCCGATGGGTCGGCTGACGCTGTGTTGACCACTTCGGCCTTATCAGTTGCCGAGACGAATGAAAAGCCAAGGCAAAGTGCAGCGCCGGTAACACCCGTTGTGCGTAAAAAGTTCCTTCTTGATATATTACTTGTACTCATAGGTAGTTAAGAGTTAAGTGATTATTTATTTACGAACGTTCGTCTTATTACTTCTTTGGCGCGTAGGCACCGGTGTTTAACCAGGTCAACCATGCTTTTTTGAAAGCAGCATGGCTCATTGGGGGAAGCTTACGACCTTCACCCGGGTTCCAGCCAGCCAATACTAAGCCATCGTCCGCATGTTCAATCAGCTTTTTCATATCCTTATGCCCGTTACGTTTAGGATCAACTAATTGCTGCGCTAACTGACGCGGCGTTTTACCCTGGAACACCATTTTCATATCAGCAGGCGGCAAATGCCAGTTTGGATTACCTGGCGGCGTATGCAGCCCGGGCGTGTTGGTAGCCTGGTGGCAGTTGGAACATTTCATGGCATATACGCCTTTGCCATCGACGCCTCGCTGTGGAGACATGGTATGCAGATGGCTGTCATCGCCTTGCAACGGTATGTTGCCGGATGGATGACAGTTCATACATCGGGCACTCATCAGCACGGTGTATACCTGCTTAAAAGCTTTTACAGAAGCGACGCTGTCTTTTTTGATTACGGGCATCGCTGCTCCGGCATTTACTTTTGGATCACTGCTATAATTCAGTGTAAATGCCATTATACATATCATGGATAATAGTACACCAATTATAGTGAACGCTCTTACTAAACTCCGGTAAGAGTGTTTATCTTTTATTTGCTGCATCATTTGCTTGCGCGCTCCTTTCTTTGTAATTCAGCTGCTAAATGGATAGCCTTACGGATGCGTAGATAGGTGCCGCATCGGCAGATGTTGCCCGCCATAGCTGCATCTATATCATCATCACTTGGATTTCCATTTTCACGCAACAGTACTGCAGCCGACATGATCTGGCCGGAATGGCAGTAACCACATTGCGGTACATTCTCCTCATTCCAGGCCACCTGTGCCGGATGACTATTATTATTGGAAAGGCCTTCTATGGTTACCACCTTTTGCCCTTCGGCACGGCTAACCTTTGTAACGCAGGAACGTACCGCTTCGCCGTTCAGATGTACGGTGCAAGCGCCACATTGCGCTACTCCGCACCCATATTTTGTACCCGTTAAACCGATAATGTCCCTTATCACCCACAGTAATGGCATATTCGGATCCGCCTCGACCTGATACGCCTTTTGATTTACATTTAGATTGATCATTGGATAGTTTTTGTGTTAGTTTATAATCAATTTGTTTAACCCACTTTTAAGTCAAAAGGCATTTTGCGGAACCGCTTTCCGGTTGCCGCAAATATGGCATTAGCTAATGCAGGCGCGAATGGAGGTAAGCCTGGTTCACCAACTCCTTTTATTTTACCGCCGTCGGTAAGGATGTGTACTTCAATCTTTGGCACTTCATTAATACGTACTAAAGGATTATCGTAAAAATTATGCTGTTGGACACGGCCGTTTTTTAGGGTAATTCCCGGTTTGGTAGCCGCGCCGAGTGCCATTACAATGGCTCCTTCAACCTGGTTCCTTACGTTATCAGGATTAACTACCTCGCCAAGATCTATTACAGCAATGACCTTGTCTATTTTTATGGATTTATCCTTATTATAGGTAACCTCAACCACCTGTCCGCAAAGTCCGGCAAAAAATTCCCATACGGCAATGCCTCTTCCTTTGCCTTTGGGTAATGGTTTATCCCAGTTTGATAATTCTTTTAGCTTCAACAATACTTTTTTGGTATCTGATGGTTTGGTTAATAGCTCAAGCCGGAAGGCGAGGGGATCTTTTTTGACCTTATAAGCCAATTCATCGATGAAGCATTCATGGGCAAAGGCGACGGTAGAACTTGTTACTGACCTCCAGGCCCCAAGGGACACGTGATAATCGGCCCTGACGTATGAGGTTTTCACATTAGGAATTTCATAAGCCTGTTCACCAATTCCTTCAACCATTATGCCGTCAACCTTACTTTTATCGTATTTAACAGCCTGGGCTTCGCCATATGAGGGGCTGATCACTTTATGTTCAAAAGTAAGCAGTTGGCCATCGGCGTTAAAACCAGCTTTTAACTTTGAGAAGGTCATCGGCCGGTAGGAACCTTGCTCGGTAGTGTCCTCACGCGACCAAACCACTTTAACAGCCTTATCTGTATGCTTAACAATATTAACCGCTTCTGCAATATAATCGATCTGCAGCCTCCGGCCAAAACCGCCACCTGTAAATTTGCTGTTTAATTTTACACTTCCCGGTTTAAAGCCGATCATTGCCGGAAGGCCACCGGTAACAGCACTGGGAACTTGTGTTGATGTCCAGATCTCAACTTTATCAMCTGTTATTTGGGCTACACAATTAAGCGGTTCAAGCGGATGATGCGCTATCTGTGGTGTTTCGTAAAAAGCCTCTACCGTATTTTGAGCTGTTATTTTTACAGCATCAACATCGCCCTTTGTTTTATCGGATAGGCCCGGCTCGYTGGCCAGGCTCCTGAGTTTTGCTTCATATTCCGCAGAATCAAAAGTCTCAAATCCTTTAAAATCCCAAATAATGCTTAACTTTTTGCGCCCCTGCAGTGCCGTCCAGTAAGAGTTTGCAATAACGGCAACACCGACAGATGAATACTTTCCTACTACACGCTCTATCTCAACAACTTTTTGTACACCGGGAACCTTGAGCGTTTCGGTTGCATCAAAGCTTTTTAACGTTCCGCCCAATACAGGACATCTTTCTACTGTGGCGTAAACCATACCCGGAACCCGCGCATCTATCCCAAACTCCGCCGAGCCGTTAGTCTTTAACGGTATATCCTGCCTTTTGGCAGCCTTCGTTAATATTTTAAAATCTTTGACATCTTTTAATTTCGGCTCTTTTGATAATTCAATTTTTGAAGCATCTTCAACAAGGTCACCATAAGGAAGTTTGGCATTAGTTAACCTGTTAATTACGGTTGCGTCTTCAGCATAGCAATTAACTACATCCGTTTGCCATCTATTGGCTGCCGCTTTAATAAAAACTTCCCGTGCGGAAGCACCTACTTTTCGCATCTGGGTGTAGCTACCTCTTACGGAACTGCTCCCGCCTGCAAATTGCCCGCCAAATTCACTTTCACCATTCGTGCTTTTAATCAGTACCTTATTAAGATCGACCTCAAATTCCTCAGCAATTAAAGCCGGGATAGATTGGAATGTACCTTGACCTATTTCAGGCTTGTTACTGAATATAGTTATGTGTCCATTTGATTCAACGAGTATAAAAGGGGAGAAATTTTTAATTGTCGCCTGGCTTGTCGCATGCAGGATAGTTCCCTTGGCAGACAAGCCCAGCCAAAATGAGAGCCCTACTGTAGCGCCGCTTTTTATAAAGTCTCGTCTTGATGTCCCTTTCATTTGATTTATAACTTAGGTTTGATATGATGTAAAGCCTTTCGCCTTAAGAGAAGCCACTTCAACTCCAATAAAGGTACATTACTATTTTCAAAGAGGACTTATACATATTACTGATTTTACAACCATTATTACTGATTATAAACAATTCTTCTATAATTTATTGTATAAAATATCTCCGTTGATCTTATCGTTYTGATCGCTTTGAACGTAATAGTTCAATCATCATAAATTTCGATATAGAAGGTGTAGCATGTAAATAATATTGTTAAGCGGATAAATGTGATGAGTTAATGATTAATTAAATATTTCTAAATCAATTTATGTATAATTTTATCGGCTCGTTAGATGTAAAATAACAGATGGTGAAAAATTGTATAACGTTACACTATATYCATTTTAAAAGCCCATTAACGCAAAAGGTGTTTAATTCTTATCTAAATCTCGTACCTGCTGATGAACAGCAAAGAATCTTGAGGTCACTTGTATATCAACGATACTATATATCAGTTACAACTCATGGTATGCGGCAAGAGCCTGTAATTGTAAATATTTATTGCAATGTAGTTAAGGATAATGAACTTCCTTTTTGAAATACAATTATCGCAGATGTGTATTGATAGAGGAGAGGGAGAGTTCCGAACCTAAGTCTATATATGTTGATTATCGGCAACTTGCAAAATAAAGTGCAATTTGCTCTACGAATGACGCAATAAGTTAGTGGGATGCTAAATTTTTTTAGTACAAGTAGATTGAATGCCGAGATGATCACCAAATTGGCCTAAGAAACAAGCAAAAAAAGAATCGGCGTGGACATTGTAAGACTTGTTTTGGTTAAGCGCCCGGGTGAGCCTTTTGAAACTGGTCGGTACCAGCGTCAATTTTAAATCCGTTTTGTTTTATGCGTTGCATGCTTTTGACTATGCCGTTGATTGAACCAGGTAAAAAAATGCCAGTCTTCGGCGATGCGGTATTTGGCTGGGACTGCGATTTTTTTGGAGACGGTACCAAGGCCCGGAGATTGGGTTTCCATGAATTTGTTGATGCGGGGCAAATGTTTTTTGAGCTGTTCGGTGAGTTAAAAGCCAAAAAAGTGATACCATTGTGATTTGGCGAAATCGTCTGCAATTTATTTTAGTTTAATTATAGCAATCAGGCAATATGCCCGATTGCTTTGATTTTGACTGATATGCGATTCGATCCAGTGAGTACGATCTTGCGAATCTGCAGTTCTGATTGCTATGAATCTATCGGTAAGAAACCTTTTGCCCTTGCCAGCCTGAGGCACGCAAAAATTGCTCCCAATTGAGGCTTTCTGGGTTGGTATCGCGGCTCCATTGCCAGTCGCGGTCTTTTCCAAAATAGCCATATTCAACCGCGTATTCGGCCATCCCTAAAATCTCTCGCACTAAAGTATCGTTCAAGCCAAATTCCGGGAAATGATTCAGGAAATCTTCCCGCGTATATGCCGAACTGTATATGGCTTTTTTGCCTGTTACCCGAACAAAAGCATCGACCATTTCCAGGGGTGAGATAATGTCGCCGATTACCGGCAAAGACTTTCCGGCGTATTGGTCGGGATTCGAAAAAATCTCTAAAACAGCCGGGCCGGTAGCACTAAGGGGATCAACAAATGGAGCGCGGAAGTCTTTCGGTAGATAGAGGGGAAATACCAGTGTATCTCCTTCTACATGCGGCGTGTAAAACTCCATTAAGTTTGTATAAAAAAAAGCCATATAGATAAACGAGCTGGTTACGGGAAGTGTGCGGATATATGCTTCAATCCTGGCCTTGTCTGTAAAATGCGGGGCAAACTTTTTTCCATCGGTTATTTGATGCACGTTTTCCAAACTGCTGAAGATAATGTGTTGCACTCCGGCTTCAACGGCAGCGTCTGCCAACTGTTTCCCCAACTCCGTTTCGTGAGTTTGCGGAGGAGCGATACCTGGGGTCATCATAAAAACGCCATACGAGCCGCGGAAGGCCTTGATGAATTCCTTTTGATACAACAAACCAAGAGGGATATTGACGAGTTCTGCCCCTTGCTCGGCTAACTCACGTGCTTCCGGCGAACCAATGCGGCGGGTGATGCCGCGTACACGGTAACACCCGCTTTGCAAAAGTGTACGGGCCGCACTAAATCCTTGTTTACCCAATACCCCGGTGATCGTAATCAGTGGCTTATCTTTTTGTGTCATTGCTTTAGTATAAAAAATTAACTATAATAATTATAGTTGCAAAACTATTTTTAGTTAAATACATTTGCAATAACTATCTATTTTGATAGTCGATAAATGATAGTAAAAACAGAATGCATTGGAGATCACATCAAGTTTAATGGCAAGATTTATCCGTGTACGGTGAGTTTGGCGATGGATCTGATAGGCGGAAAATGGAAAACAGTTATCCTCTATCATTTAAAATCGGATTCGAAAAGATACAGCGAACTTTTAAAAGAAATGCAAACCGTGACGGAAATGACACTGAGTTTGCAGTTAAAACAGTTGGAAARGGACGGTTTGATCGTAAGAAAAGTTTATGGCAAAAAGCCGCCTGTTAAGGTTGTTTATAGTTTAACTGATTTTGGTAAAACTTTGATTCCTGCTTTGGACGCCATTCTGACCTGGGGAAATCATATCGCCGACCAAAAGGGCACTTTTGTCAACCTGTCTGAATTAAAACGGTAGGGGGAGTTCAACAAAAAACTGATTTAAGATTTGGAGGCTTAGCCGTCGAAAAAATTGATCGAATCTTTTTGTGCTATAACAGAAATGGCAATAATGAAACGGAAGTGGCCTTATACGAAACGGCCCGTAGATACCGGTGCAAATTACCTAAGTCTTTTAACATACCGGCCAGCTTTAGCGTGCCAGGAAAGTTTTTTTTCATCAGAATGACAGCAGTACTATTATGGGCAATTTTTTTTCCAGTCCCTTACCAGCCTCTTCACTATAACAATTAGCCATCTCCAGGTATACATCGATTTCTTGACCTGTTAACCCCGTGCTTTTGAAAAAGCTATTGCCCATTGGGGATACTTTTTCCCCTGATTCAGGTCCTTTTTCGCTCTGAATAGCCAGGAAATAGCAATATAACTGCTCCCTTCCCCTTTGCCGAACTTCAAGTTTCGGCTCAAGGCCAACCTGCTTAAGCCCGGCCCGTTTCCACACACGGAAATAATTTCACTCAATAACATACCAGTTAGTATGTTATTGTTTATCTTTGTCTTGTAGCAACTTGCGCGATACAACAGCCTATGTAATCAACAATATTAGCATTTCATTCTTTGGTACGCTGGTTTGTCCTGGCGAGCCTGCTTTTTTCACTTTTTCTGGCTTATAATGGTTGGTTCTCCAAAAGAAGATTCTCCGGTATTGATGATGCGGCAAGGCATTGGACCGCCACTATAGCACATATTCAGCTCATTTTCGGCCTTTGGCTTTATCTTATCAGCCCCATCATCAACTATTTTCTACATAACTATAAAGACGCCGTTCATCAAAGACAGATCCGTTTTTTCGGTATGGAACACAGCCTGATGATGATAACGGCAATTATTGTGATCACTATCGGTTCGGCTAAAGCCAAACGTAGGCAAACCGACAAGGAACGGTTTAAAACAATGGCGATTTGGTTTACTGTCGGCCTTTTAATCATACTGGCAAATGTTCCCTGGCCATTCTCACCATTGACGAGCCGGCCTTATTTCAGATCTTTTTAAATATCGATTAAATGAATCAAATTTTAAACAAACAGACAGCAGTGGTTAGAAATTATAAACCTTTAATATGGGCTTTGGCTTTAGGTATAAATGGCCTGATCATATTCGCTTTTTTCCTTCCAAATAAGGAAAGTTTTAAGGCCTATAGCTTTTCGTTTTTGCCATTATTGAATGTGATTATGAATGGCTTGACCTTCATTTTTCTTTTGCTGGCATTATATGCCATTAAACAGAAAAACATACAACGGCACCGTAATTTTATTTTCGCCGCTTTTGTATGTACTTCCGTATTCTTATTGTCTTACCTCCTGTATCATTTTACCACGCCATCCACAAAGTTTGGCGGGCAGGGTGCTGTCAGGTATATCTATTATTTAATATTGCTCACGCATATCCCGCTGGCGATCCTAACCGTCCCGCTGGCACTCATATCCATCGGACGCGGCCTGAATATGGAAGTGGCTTTACATAAAAAAATTACCCGCTGGGCTATGCCTATTTGGTTATATGTGAGTTCCACCGGTGTGATCGTCTATTTATTGATATCGCCTTACTACAGGTAAATGACATACGCTGCCGGCGTAATTGGAAATTGGCTTTTCCTGTTGCCAGGCAGAGATAAGACTTAGGGCGATGCTGTTCCCGGATTTTAATTCGGTTTTGTAAATAAGTGACAGTAATTCGGAAATTAACGTTAGCAGTCCCCTCATCGCCCGGCCTACCTTTGATTAACAAATAAAATATCTTAAAGATGGAAAAGCAATTAAAAGTTTTGATAACCGGTGCAACCGGTAAAAGCGGCGGTGCCGCGATAGACGAACTGCTGGAAATGGGTTATCCCGTCAGGGCACTTGTTCACAGCCACGATGAACGTTCAGAAAAACTCGCAGCCAAGGGCGCGGAGGTCGTAGTGGGCGATCTGCTCAATTACAATGACATTTCTGCGGCTATGCAGGGTATTGATACCGCCTATTTTTGTTTCCCGGTTATCGTTCCGGGAGTGCTGCAGGCCACGGCCTATTTTGCCCAGGCCGCTAAAGAAAACGGTTTGAAAGGCATCGTTAACATGTCCCAGATATCTGCCAGGCGGGTAGCTAAAAGTAATGCGGCGCAGGATCACTGGGTTGGAGAACAGATTTTAAATATGACTGGTATTCCTACTGTTCACTTAAGGCCTACCTTTTTTGATGACTGGTTCCTTTATACCCGTGATATTATTCACGAAACCAGCACGATCGTATTACCATTTGGCAACGGACGCTGGGCACCTGTCGATTCTGCTGATCTGGGCCGCGCGATCGCCTATTCCCTGGGATTTGAAAACATGTCCTATTTCTCCAAATTGTTCAGGAAAGAAGTCGGTAAAACGCCGAAAGACTTTAAGAAACAGTTTTTAAATTAAGATAGCAAGTCAGCTTTAGCAGAAGAATTAATTAAGCATGTTATTTGCTAAAAGAGCAAGTGACATACTTTGGATCTTTTTATCAAAAGACATACTAATTGGTATGCGGGATTTGGCCTATAAAAACCGAAAAATAAAAAAATGAAACATGTATTGGATAACCCCGCATTTACTACGGGGAATAGACAGCTGGCTAATGGCACAGACGATATTAAATATTTCTCCCAGGAAGTATCACCTTTTATCGGGTTTAAGGAACTGCAGGCGGATAGCTTTCAGCAACTTTATGACCTGGTGCCTTTTGATGGCCCGATTGGCTATGTTACCCCTGTTGAAACAGAAATACCCAAAATGTGGAAATTGCTCAGTCCAATCAAAGGCCGGCAAATGGTCTATGAGGGTGATATGAAAGAGGTAAATACATTCAGCCTGGTCAGATTGACTGATGAGCACATCCCGCAAATGATCGGATTAACGAAACTGACCCATCCCGGGCCCTTTGATGCCCGTACCATTGACTTCGGCGATTATTACGGAATTTTTGACGGTGATCAGTTGATCGCCATGGCGGGACACCGGATGAAGCCATCACCCTATACGGAGATCAGTGCCGTATGTACACATCCCGACTATACGGGCCGTGGCTATGCCAGACAATTGGTGGAGTTCCAGATCAACCGGATTAAGGAGTCGGGAAATATCCCGATGTTGCATGTCGCCTGCGGAAATGACCGCGCTTTTGAAGTGTATAAAGAAATTGGCTTTGAAGTTCGCAGTTACATGTACTTCTATATCCTCCAAAAGAATAAATAACTTACACCGACGGCCTGGGTGTAATTGTTATAATCCAGTTATAACTCAGCCGCTAATTGAGCAGGAATAGCGACCGGACATCCGGATCGCCGAGAAGTGATTATAGCCACTGATCACTATGAATTAATTCTTTATTTTTGTAAACATACTATTCGGTATTTATGGCAAAAGCAGAAGCGACACGCTTGACAATATTGCAAAAGGCATATGATTTAGTTTACCAGAAAGGTTATCAGGCCACCAGCATTGATGACATCATTGCCACTACACAGGTAACTAAGGGGGCTTTTTTTTATCACTTTAAGAACAAGGAACAAATGGGGCTTGGTATCATCAATGAATTGATGTATCCCCAAATAATCCCCTTGTTAGAGAAAACGCTTAAAAAACCCAACGATGTCCGGGTAAACATTTACAAAATGATGGAAATACTGTTGTTTAACGACGAGTTCTTCAAAGTCGAATTCGGCTGTCCCGTTATCAATCTGATAGATGAAATGGCACCCCTTAACCCATCCTTTCAGAAGGCACTAACGCGTGTTATCAAAAAGTGGCAGACTATCATTGAGGCGGCTATATTAAAAGCACAGGAGCAGGGTCAGTTAAGCCAGGATAATGAAGCCAATAAGATCGCCCTCCATGTTATAACAAATTATGGTGGCGCGCGCTATATGGGAAAATTATTCGGCAAGTCTTCCTATTCGGATTTTTTGAAGGAATTTGAGAAGTATTTAAAGAGCCTCAAGTAATTTTTTTTAAAAACAAAACATATCATATGGTATGTTGACGGTGTTGTTTTGAGTGATTTGACAGCGGTTCAAGAATGATGTGGTCAATGGCGCCATATGTCCACGTTGCTAAATAATCTCCCCAAAGCGAAAGCATTGCCTCAAACGGGTTGGGCTGCTTCCCGGTCGGGTTTAATTGTATGCGCAGTTATTTTCGCCTAATTAAAACGGGCTAGCAGCTCCAAGCCTCCATAAATGCATTTACATACTTCGAATCGGTCGTCAGGCAATTGATCTCGCTATTTAGAAATGACCATGTTGAAGGCAGTATTAATGCCACAAGCGGCTTGATCTTTTAAATCAGAACAAACTGGCCTGGTCACTGGCGCCAGTGGCTTCGTTCTGGTATTCTCTGATCCGGGTCAGAATAGCTGCACCGTACCGGTTGGTCTTCTCAGGGCCTACGCCTTTGATGCCGCTGAGTGTTTTGAGTGTAGCTGGTAATTTGGCGGCAATAGCCGCGAGTGTTTGTTCAGTGAAAAGCATACTGGCAAGGATGTTTTCGGTACGGGCGGTTTGTTCCCGCCAATCCAATAACTGTGCTATGAGTTTTTCATTTGGCCTGGCATTTAAGGCTTTCAGGTAAGCGCTGCCGGATTGGGGCTTGCTGCGTTGCAGATCCAAATAAATATCGGTTTTGAACGGTACTGCTTTAAATATATCTAAGAGTTTTAACCGGTTCATCAGCCAGTTAATTAATTCATCTGCTTTACCCGCCATTTCTTTCGAAGTGCCTATATAATTGGGGATGGCCGAATGC
>NZ_JBFUKF010000057.1:0-20334 GCF_056400985.1 Mucilaginibacter sp. P4_G9
TACCATGGCCAAAGCCACCAAATCGCCATTTTGGGAGGCCATTGCAAACCAGTTTACACACCCCGACTGGAATGGTTTTCACCTGTACGACCTTATCTTCCCGCTATTCCTGTTCATGGCGGGTGTATCTACACCGTTTTCGGTTGGCCGGGAATTAGAGAAAGGCAAGAGCAAAAAACAGTTGGTTGTTAGGGATATAAAAAGACCCACTAATTAAAATATTTTTTTTAGCTGCCTTACTTTTTAAATTAAATGAATATGAGTTAAGGATGTGAGATGAAATTTCCGGGTCTCAAATCTATTCTCGTACCTTCGCGGTTTGTAATCGCACTGAATGTTAGAGATCTTATATCGCGACGAATATCTTATAGCGATCAATAAACCACATGGTTTGCTGGTGCATCGTTCTTCTATTGCTGCAGATGCATCGGAGTTTGCCCTGCAGATGCTGCGCGACCAGGTTGGCCGGAAAGTTAACCCGGTGCATCGTATTGACAGGAAGACAGGAGGTATATTACTTTTCGCACTGGATAAACAGGTAGAAATTGCCATGCAACAACAATTTATGGAAAACCAGGTGCATAAAAAATACCTGGCCATAGTGCGTGGTCATACCGCCGATACAGAGGATATTGATTATCCTCTGCGGAAGGAAAACGGCGCACTTCAGGATGCGTTTACAACCTATACTACCCTTAAACGGGCCGAACTGGATATTCCCTTTGGCGCTCATCCAACAGCCCGGTATTCGTTGGTTGAGGCAGTACCCGCTACAGGGCGAATGCACCAGTTGCGCAAACATTTTAGCCATATTTTCCATCCCATCATTGGCGATCGTACCCATGGCTGTAATAAGCAGAACAAATTTTTTAAAGATACCTGGGATATGACCACCATGCTGCTGCATGCTTCGTACCTAAGCTTTAATCACCCCATAACCGGCGAGCGTATTACAATAGAGGCGGATTTACAGCCCGAGTTTAAAAGAGTTATGCAGCTAATGAAATGGTAGCTTCATTATTGAAGCTATAATGAAACAAAACCCGCCTATATTTGTAAGTTA
The DNA here is from genome assembly GCF_056400985.1 of Mucilaginibacter sp. P4_G9. NCBI lineage: Bacteria > Pseudomonadati > Bacteroidota > Sphingobacteriia > Sphingobacteriales > Sphingobacteriaceae > Mucilaginibacter > Mucilaginibacter sp. P4_G9. The sequence goes on from NZ_JBFUKF010000057.1 coordinate 1,064, forward strand.
ACCAAATACTTTAAACATGATAAAGCCGGCGAATTATAATCTCTATACAAATAATGGAGATCGCCTGATCATTATAAAACCAGTAACTCAAATTATGCCGGGGGGTGACATATATTCTACCGGGGTATTTGGCTTGAGCGAAGGCAGCATTGATTTGGGCGACATCGTTTTTGACGATAAAATGAACGAATGGGAATACAGCGGCATGGGTGACCTAACCCACAAGCAAGCCGAAGAAATTGCAAGGTTTATTAAAAATTACCACGAGCCCGATCCTGAAGACAGGATGATGGATGAGGGTAGGATTGTGTGATTTAAAAAGTGATAAAATCCGGGGACTTAAAAAGGGGAAATGACAAACCGGTGAAAGACTTACGAAGTAATTAAAACTTCGTAAGTCTGGAATTCTACAACTTATCATAGGTAGGCACGAAGCAACGACGATTGAAAGATAATCTTCACTACTATATTTACCTTATCTTTGCGCCTACAATGATAAAGCAAGCGCTCGAAAACCTCAAAATTAACGCTCTGAACGAAATGCAGCAGGCTGCCATTAGTGCAGCAAAAAAAAGCGATGTGATACTGCTGTCGCCAACCGGTTCGGGTAAAACACTTGGGTTTTTATTGCCATTGCTGAGTTTATTAGATCCCAATATACCAACTGTTCAGGCCCTTATTATGGTGCCGTCGCGCGAGTTGGCCTTGCAGATAGAACAGGTTTTCAGAACCATTGGCAGCGGTTTTAAGGTGAATTGCTGTTATGGCGGTCACCCTGTAAAAATTGAACGGAATAATTTATCGCAGCCGCCTGCTTTGTTAATTGGTACTCCGGGGCGTATTGCCCATCACCTGCGCCGCCATAGTTTTAGTACGGATACTATCCACACCCTGATATTGGATGAGTTTGATAAAGCTTTGGAGTTTGGTTTCCAGGAGGATATGGCTTTCATTATTAAGCAAATGCCCAATATCAAAAAGCGGATGCTAACATCGGCCACCAAAATGCAGGAGATCCCTGAATTTACGGGCATGGTAAGGCCTCTTGAACTGGATTACCTCACTAATGCCGCTAATACCCCCGATATTAAACAAAAAGCTGTTATAGCCGAAGCCGCCGATAAACTGGATGCACTGTTTGCCCTGATCTGCAAAATAGGCGATAAAGCAACCCTTGTTTTCTGTAACCACCGCGAAGCGGTAGAACGCATCAGCGATCTTTTATATGACAGGGGATTACCGCATGATATTTTCCATGGCGGTATGGAGCAGGATGACAGGGAGCGCGCCTTACTCAAATTCAGGAATGGCAGTCACCGTTTACTCATCACTACCGACCTGGCATCCCGCGGGCTGGATATACCCGAGATTGAGCACGTGGTACATTACCAGTTACCGCATAACGAGGAAGCTTACCTGCATCGTAACGGCCGTACCGCCCGCATGCATGCCAAAGGAACATCGTACCTGATACTGGCGCCAGATGAAAAGCCATCTTATTTAAAACAGATGCCCGAGGTAGAAGAACTGCCCGAAGATCCGATAGTGCCGAAGCCTTCGCCATGGGCTACATTGTATATTGCTGCCGGTAAAAAGGATAAGGTAAATAAGATTGATATTGTAGGCCTGCTGCTTAAAAAGGGCGGCCTGGATAAGGAGGACGTTGGCTTGATTGAGGTGCTTGATTATACATCTTACGCCGCTGTAAAACGCAACCGTATTGAGAAGGCCGTACAGCAGATAAAGGGCGAAAAGATCAAGAACAAAAAAGTTAAAATAGATATTTCCATATAATTAAATACCAATAGCATGAGCAATAATGATATCATGAAAAAGCTGAGGGTAGCTATGAAGTTTACCGATGATGATATTATAAAAGTATTGGAGCTGGCCAACTTCCGCATCACCAAAACCGAACTGGGCGCTATTTTTCGCAATGATGATCACCCCAACTTTAAGCCCTGCGGCGACCAGATTCTGCGCAATTTTTTGAACGGCCTCATCATCTACAAACGTGGTCCGATGCCCGATAAAAGGGTTCCTAAGACTGACGTGAAGTAAAAGTAAAGGTCTTAAGTCATGCCGGGCATCTCAACTGACAAGCGGGCTATATGCATGGTGTTCACCTCACATGTGGGATGAAACAAGTTCAGCATGACCGCCTAACTAAATTACAATGCACATCAATATTTTTGGAGCTTCTGGCTCGGGTGTAACTACGTTAGGCGTGGCTTTAGCCGAAAAGCTTAATTACCAATATTTTGATGGCGACCAATATTTCTGGATGCCGTCACATACTCCTTTTACCATCAGGCGTTCTCCCGAAGAACGAAATGCACTGATAAACCACGATACATCACAATATAAAAATTGGGTATTAGGTGGTTCGGTAGTCAACTGGAACAATAACTGGAATTTCGACCTGTCGGTATTTTTATACCTGCCAAATGAAGTAAGGATAAACAGGCTGAAAAAACGGGAATATGAAAGGTACGGCGATATCATCTATACTGATAAAGAGCGCAATAAGCAATACAATGAGTTTATTGAATGGGCATCGGGCTATGATGAAAATTTAAACAGCGGCCGTACCCTACAGGTTCATCAAAACTGGATGCAAAGCCTTCATAAACCGTTACTGGTTATTGATGGAGATACTTCGGTTAAGGAAAGGTTGCAGGCTTTGTTGTTAAAGATTGATGAGTTGAGCGGGAAGATATAGCCCCAATGGCTGATGGCTCTGCAGCAGCCCGCGGTAGGTAACAAAAAAGGGCGATAAGTTTCAAAACCTATCGCCCTTTTTAATATCGTCAAATTTTAACAGCTTACCTCAAATCCACCACCTCAACGCCGGGGTGAGCTTTGGCATCCCATGCAAACATGCTATCGGCAATGGGGGCATTAGGTGTAAAGTTTTTTACAACGTAGTTGTATTTATTGCCGTTCTTGTCGAACAAAAGGGCGCTATAGATCTGTTTTTTGGCTTTATCAATCAAGAGGCGAACCTTAAATATGGCCTGCTTTTCATTTTCGGGCGTAAGATCAATAACCTGGTAAGCTTTGCCGGCAATTTTTTGTTCGCCGGTGTACAGGTATTTGTAGCCGCGCTCATAAATAGTAAAAATTTGCGATGGGTTACTAAGGCCTTCGCCGCCCTTGGCTGCATCGCTCACCTGTACCTCCTTATCTTTTTTCAGATAGGTCCACTGGCTTTTTCCATCGCTGATGATCTCTTTATCCACATCTTTTGCCGCTGCTGAACTATAAAGGGTAACCTTGTATTTGCCTGCTTTGGCTTTTGAAACCAGTGTACCGGTTTGGGTTTCTTTAACACCGGCCTGCTGGTTATCAAGCGTAAGTGAAAAATCGGTTTTAATCACATCATACGATTTATATTTCTGGCTCACCTGGGCTAAAATAGCCTTGGCTTGTGTATCTTTTTGGGCAAATGCGGCAGTATAGGAACTTAAAGCTATAAGGGTATATAAAATTGTTTTTTTCATGAGTTATTTATCTTCAGTAACTATTAATGCTAATAGTTACCGTTTTAGAGCATATAAATTGTAATTGGTTTAATCACGTGGTTTTTGAAGCGTTTCCAGGTACCTTTCCAGGCTGTATTCATCAGGATATAAAACATCGCGGGCCTTACTGCCTTCAAATGCGCCAACAATACCCGCGGCTTCCAGCTGATCAATAATGCGGCCGGCACGGTTATAGCCCAACTTCATTTTACGCTGAATTAACGATGTTGAACCCTGTTGGTGCAATACTATTAAACGGGCTGCTTCCTCAAACATCGGGTCGCGGTCATCCGGGTCATATTCTTTGGCACTGCTTGCTTCGCCTTCACCAACGTATTCAGGCAGCAGCAGGGCTGTAGGATAGCCGCGTTGCTCGCCGATGAAGTTTGATATCGCTTCAACCTCCGGCGTATCCACAAAGGCGCATTGCAGGCGGATAAGATCGCTGCCGGTAGAGAACAACATGTCCCCGCGGCCTATAAGCTGATCGGCGCCGCCGGCATCTAAAATGGTGCGCGAATCTATCTTTGATAATACTCTGAATGCTAATCGTGACGGGAAGTTGGCCTTAATGGTACCCGTAATGATATTTACCGATGGCCTTTGTGTTGCAATCACCAGGTGAATCCCCACCGCGCGGGCCAGCTGGGCAATACGTGCTATGGGCACCTCAACCTCTTTGCCGGCAGTCATCATTAAATCGGCAAACTCATCAATCACCAATACAATAAACGGCAGGTAGCGATGTTTTTCGGGGTCGCTTATTTTACGGTTAACATACTTGGCATTGTATTCTTTAAGGTTACGCACCTGTGCATCCTTCAACAGGTCGTACCGCTGATCCATCTCGATACACAGCGAGTTAAGCGTGTTTACAACCTTTTTGGTATCTGTTATGATAGCATCGGCTTCATCGGGCAATTTGGCCAAAAAGTGCCGTTCTATCTTGCGGAAAAGCGTAAGCTCCACCTTTTTAGGATCTACCAATACAAATTTAAGTTCGGAAGGATGCTTTTTAAACAGCAGCGAAACCAATATGGYATTAATACCAACCGATTTACCCTGGCCGGTAGCACCCGCAACCAAAAGGTGGGGCATTTTAGCCAGGTCGGCAATAAATACCTCGTTGGATATGGTTTTGCCCAAAGCGATGGGCAGGTCCATGGTGGTGTTCTGGAATTTTTCTGTGGATAGGATGGAGCGCATCGAAACCATTTCGGGGTTTTGATTTGGTACCTCGATACCTATGGTACCCTTACCCGGCATAGGCGCAATGATACGGATACCTAAAGCGGCCAGGCTCAGCGCGATATCATCTTCCAGGTTCTTGATCTTGGAGATGCGCACACCTGGTGCAGGGATAATTTCATATAGCGTAACCGTTGGCCCAATGGTGGCCTTTATCTTATCTATCTCGATGTTATAATGGTTCAGTGTTTCAACAATCTTGTTCTTGTTGGCTTCCAGTTCTTCGGCGTTTACCGAGATCTTGTTTGATCCGTGGTTCTCCAACAAGTCGAGATGTGGAAATTTATAAGATGCGAGGTCGAGCCTATGATCATAAATCCCAAATTGGTTTACCAGCTCCTGTGCTTTAACATCATCGGCCTTTTCAACGTTTAGTTCGGGCAGCGGACGGTTTACATCAATAGTGAGTGGAATTTCTGTTTCTTCTTCCGGTTCGGCGCGTGCGGTGTTGGTGGGCATTAAAACAACAGGCTCATGATATACCTGGGTTTGTGTTAATGGCGGTTGATTTACAGGTTCGGGCTTTATAGTGTTTACCTGGGTAGCTAAAGTATCATTTACCCGGTTACCGCGTGGCCATTCAACGGGTAGGGAGATTTCTTCGTCAGCCAGGTCAACAGGCTCTGGAACTATTTCGTCTATCTCCATTGCATTAACCTTTTCCTTTTTGGCGGGTAGTTTAAAATCGATATTATAGGCAATCACCAATACGGCAAGCGCCAAAAATACAAGTAAACCAGCTGTACCTGCCGGACCGATCTGCGCATCGAGCAAACGGTTGCTCCAGTAACCAAAGCCCCCTTCCAAAAAATGTGGGTAATCAATAATAAAGGCATGAAAATAGCCTATCGCTGTAGATATAAATACAATTCCGAAAATGGAGTAGGCCAGCGTTTTGGCTAATGAAAACAGCCTTACTTTAAACAGCAGGCGGTATCCTAATACAAAAAATATAAAAATAAAGATGAATGATGCCACTCCAAACCACTCATAAATAAACTGGTTGCTTAACAGCGCGCCAAATTTACCAAGCCAGTTTTGTGCAACCTGCGGGGAGCCGGCATCGGCTATTTCCTGTACGGTTTTGCCCGTGGCCAGGTTATGCCAGCCACCATTGGTTGTTGAAATATAACTCTGGTCTTCCTGCCAGGTAAACAGGTAGGAAGTGAAGGCGATAAGGAAGTAAACAGATAGCAAAAGCGAAAACAATCCCGCAATTTTCACTGTACGCCCATTCTCCATATCAAAGCGGGGCATTTTAGGGAGTCCCCTTTTTGATACCCGTTCCTTTTCGGCCTTGCCATTGGTTTGGCGGGGCTGATTATCGTCCTTAAAACTATTTGATTTAAACTGATTTCCTTTTACCGGCATCCTGATTGTAACATCCTTTAACTGCAAACTTACATAAAATTTCACCTATGTAAACTTTACAAAAACAACATAAAAATTTTACCTACCCTCACCACTCATCAAAAAAGCTGCAAACTGTTGAAATATAAAGTTAGCAGATTATGCAAATAGTTAGGCGTATTTTTATTTTTTTAGTATAATTGAATAACAGGGTACGCTCAAGCGATGAATTTTTTTGCGAGCCCCTTATTTAACTGAAAATAATGAGTATAGAAAACCTGGAGGAATATATTAACGCTGCCAATTTGCAGCAGTTAGATGCCCTGCTTACACAAAACCCCAAGCTGGCAACAACCCTTACCAGTCACCAGGTTTCGCCGCTTATGCTGTCATGCTATTACAAAAAGCCCGACGTTACCGAACTGCTGCTGAAGTACGTTGGCGAGATTAACCTTTTTGAGGCAGCTGCTGCCGGTAAGCTTGATGCAGTAGCTAACCTTGTTTACGCCAGCCCCAACTCGCTTAATGATTATGCTCCTGATGGCTTTACAGCCCTGGGCCTGGCCTGTTATTTTGGACACTATGATGTTGCCCGTTACCTGGTGTTAAAGGGTGCAGATGTAAACCTGCCATCAAACAACGGATTTCATGTTTACCCACTACATTCGGCATGTGCCGGCAATTATACCCGCACTGCTGCTATGCTTATTGAGAACGGATCGTTTATCAACATAAAACAACAAGCAGGTGCAACCCCGCTGCATGCTGCCGCGCAAAACGGAAATTTAGAATTGCTGATACTGTTATTAGAAAACGGCGCCGAAATTAACACCCGCATGGAAGGCGGCAAGCTCCCCGCCGATTTGGCAAGGGAGAAAGGTTTTGATGAGATCGCGGCGATTTTGGAGTAGAGAGTAGAATTTACGTCAACGCCGTTTCTCCGTCCTGTTTCGCTCCAACCTTCTGTTTATCCAGTTCTTCAAAATACTTCTTCTTCACTACGGTGGTCATTTTATGATCGCCGGTGTGGCTCCAGCCGGGAGGCATTATAATGTAGAGGAACTTGTTTTTTAAGCCTGGCGCTTTGTATACATCTTTGGCTAAAAATACGATCTCGCCAAAGTATGCGTCCAGGAAACTGTTTTTAATCAGCGGGCGACTGATACCATACTCAATAGGAATTTCTGTGTCTTCATTTTGATAAGTGCCAAATACTTTATCCCAGATGGGCAGCAGGTTACAGAAATTGGTATCCATATATTTTACATTACGGGCATGGTGTACCCGGTGATGCGATGGCGTAAGCACAATATTGTTTAAAAAGCCTAATCTGCCATCCTTAATTACGTTTTCGCCAATGTGGATAAAGGTTCCCCAAAATCCATCAATAAACATGATAACAAACAGCATGGTTGGGTTAACCCCTAATAAAATACAAACCGTTGTGCGGATAAAATCGGCATAAGGAGCTTCTAAAAAGAAATGCGCGTTGCTGATGGCCAGGTTCATGCTTTCGGGCGCGTGGTGGGTTGAGTGCAGGCACCAGAACAGCCTTACTTTGTGACCAAAATAATGGTAAATAAAATGGCCAAACTCCCAAACTATATAGCCATAAATAAACCAGTACCAGGTAAATGTGGTTTTAAAAATGGCGTGGTTTTCAAACAGTTTTATACATATTAAAACCATGCCTATAGATATATACCGCCCGATAACAGAATTTAACACAAATGAAAAAAACGGTAATTTATAATGAATAACCTTAAAACGTTTATAAAAAGCAGCACGGATAATTTCGAGCAGTAACAGGAAAGGCATAATAGGGAATAACATGGCCTGGAAACCTTCATAAGTAAACAGCTTGCTATAATCGCCCGATTTAATAATGTTCATCAGGCTGCCCCAGCTGCCCCAGCCAAAGAAATCTTTAAAAAAATCAAGTATGGTATTCAAAAAATCCATTGCACAAAAAATTATAATTGGTATGTGTTAATAACGTATAATGTTTTAATGTATGTACATTATTGAAATGCTAAAATTAGAAAATTATGATTAATAAACAATAGGTTGATAAAAGTTGCGCATGTAACAATGTTACCGACTTTGAGATCCCCTGAGCTTCAGTATATAAAAGCTTCCTGGTGTTTTATATGCACTTCAAAATTCGTGTTTATCATTGGGGAATTGCTTAACGACGTCGAAAAAATCCTTGATATATTGATATGGAATTGAGATATCCGGTCTCAAATAATTAAAACCAATCTCCCTCTCAATCCTTTTATTAACATATTAGTAAAACAAAATTATGAACGCTTATCAACAAAAATGGCTGGATGTATTGCGCAACGCCAATTTAAAGCGGTGGCAAATTGACGCACTGGGTGAAGATATTTTTATTGAAATGCCTCATGTAACCGATTTGAAACTGATTCGTGACAATTTGCCCGAAACCCTGGCTTTAATGTCGTTGGATATTGATGTGCCAAAGGAACGGTTGAAATTTATTATACACAACGGGTATGAGCAATTTGATTACCTGCTAAATCCCGGGGAGACTGACCCTAATAAAGCTTAGGATTAAATTTTAGCCTTGGTAGATACGATAACTACCGATAAGCCCATCAGGGCTATCAGCACAAATGATGCTCTTAAGGTGGCAATACCTGCTATAAAACCAATAACCGGTGGACCAATTAAAAAGCCCAGGAAACCAATGGTTGAAACGGCTGCCAACGCTACACCCGGCAGCATGGTTTTTGATTTGCCCGCTGCGCTGTAAACCATAGGCACCACCGATGATACACCCGCACCTACCAGCAGGAAACCTGCTATGGCCGTGTACACGTATGGAAAAATTACGGCTATTATTAAACCTGTAGCGGTTAATGAACCACTTATCTGCAGGGTACGTTTTAAACCAAACCTGTGCGCAAACCAATCGGCAATAAAACGGCCGCTTGCCATAGTTGCCATAAATGCTGTAAAACCGATACCAACCAGGGCTGATGGGGCAAGCACTACTTTTTTGAAGTAGATAACGCTCCAGTCAAACATGGCTCCCTCGCAGATCATCGAACAAAAGGCGATAATACCCAATTTTATCAGCGATTTATCGGGCATCACAAATGCTGGTCCGGCGCTTGCTACCTTATCATCCTTTAAATAACGGGCGGCAATGCCTACACCTGCTGCAATCACAATCAGCATCAGTAAAAAATGATATACAGGGGCAATGTTATTGGCTATCATAAAGGTACCAATGCCTGCACCTGTAAACCCAGCCAAACTCCACAAACCGTGAAATGATGCCAGTATGGGGCGTTTATAAAGTTCTTCGGCAGCTACGGCCTGGGTATTAACGGCTATGTTAACCGCGTTACTGCTAAAGCCGAAACAAACCAGGCAAATGATAAGCTGAAAGGTATTTTGTGCCAAACCTAAAGTTACCAACGCCGTTGCATATACCAGCAATGCGCCAATAAGTAGCCTGCGGCTGCCGATTTTAGTGATGATCCATCCCGAAAATGGGAGGGAGCACATTAAACCAACTGGTAATGAAAACAGTACGGCACCCAAAGCGGCATCAGAGAGGCCCATACTTTGCTGTACTGTAGCAATGCGCGATGCCCAGCTTGAAAAGCTTAAACCGGCCATAAAAAACATAGCCCCCACAGCTATGCGGAGAGTTCTTTTGGTATTTAAAACCGGGACGGAAAGCGTATCTATCATCAATGTTGTTATTATACTAAGTGTAAAAAGTACACTTAGTTGTTCTAATGCAAATATAGTGCTTTAATTGATACGTTTTATAAGCTAAATCGTTTTTTACTTTGGGATGGATTTTGAAATAAATTTAGTAATGTATTGTAGATCAATAACATTAATTGCAATCTCCATCTGGTGAACATGACTCGCCTTCAATAACGGTTAAAGCGGGTTTGCTGTTTTCCTGCTGCCATTCGGCAAATGATTTCTCTATCGTTTCCTGGAAAACAGGTACAGCCTGCGCGCCAGATACCCCATATTTGTTATTCATTACAAAAAACGGAACACCTCTTATGCCTAATTGTTGCGCTTCGGCAATGTCATGTTTTACCTCATCAGCGTAGGCCTCACTTTCAAGCACTTGTTTTACTTCTTCAGCATCAAGGCCAATATTGGTTCCCAGTTGTATAAGGGTAGCATTATCATCCATATTTAAGCCGTCGGTAAAGTATGCTTTAAATAAAGCTTCTTCGGCTTTATCACCCAGGTTGTATTTTTTGGCAAGGTGAGTAAAACGGTGGGCCTTAAAACTGTTGGCAACAATAGCCTTGTCAAAATCATAGGTAAGACCAACCTGGGCAGCCATTTGGGTAACATGGTTGTTCATTTGTTGAGCGTATTCCAGCGTCCAGCCTTTGGCATCGGCCAGGTATTGACTAATGTTGATCTCGGGGTCGGTTTTCATATCCGGGTTAAGCTGAAAGCTTTTCCATTCAATTTCAACCTGGTCTTTATGATCAAATTGCTCCAAAGCCTCTTCAAACCTGCGCTTGCCTATGTAACAAAAGGGGCACATCACATCACTCCATATTTCTACTTTCATTATTTCTGTTTTATAGATTTTCAAATTTAGTATAAGCAATATTTATCCCCGTAAGGGTAAAGTAAAATTAATCCTGGCAGGAGGGTTGAAAGTTAAGAAGAGGGGATAAAATTAATCTCACGCCAGGACGGCAAAAAAAACATGCAGATTACTTTGCATATCCGCGTCTTTGCGTGAAAATTTTCTGAGTGACTAAGCATTTTTAATTATCAATAAACATTTGGATAAATTGTTGTAAAACAATTGCTTTGTAAGCCTCAAACGCAATTTCTTTATTATGCAAAAAAAATACCTCTTAATGTTACTGGCCTTTATTTGTTTCCATAGTAAATCCGTCGCGCAGCAAAAAATCAAAGCCGTAGAAGCTGATAATAATTTATTCAGCGCCGGTTTTGCTTCCGGGTTTATAGGTGGCTTGTACGATAACTGGTATACATATAAAGAACTGGAAAAGCACGGCGATTTCGGTCTTGGCGCTCCCGGTCACCTGGATGGCGAACTACTGATGCTTAACGGCAAGATTTACCAAACCCGGTCAACCGGAAAAACCACGCTGGTTTCCGATACTGGCAAATTACCTTATGCCATAGTGTGTTTTTTTAAGGCGAAGACAATTTACAAATACGCAGGAGCTTTAAACAAAACATCGCTTTATAGTTACCTGGATAGTTTGCTTACCAACCAGAACGGCATTTATGCTATACACATCAGCGGCAAATTTAAGTCGGTAAAAACCAGGGCTTTCCCACCGGTTGAAAAACCTTATCTGCCGCTTGCAGCCATGCTGAACAGGCAGCATTTTTTTGAACATAGCGAGGTACGGGGCGACCTGGTTGGCTTTCGCATTCCGGCTTTTATGGAGGGCGCACACATCAGCGGCTACCATTTTCATTTTTTATCGATGGATAAAACTGCCGGCGGCCACCTCATCGATCTGAATACGGAGGATATTACCATTGAGGTAGATACCCTCACCAGCTACACCATGGATTTGCCGCAAACCCCAGAATTTGACAACTTCGACTTTAAAAAGGACCGGAAAGAAGAGATAAAAAGTGTTGAAAACGGAAAAAAGCAGTAGTTTTTTTATAACTATACTTGTGTCCCTGAATTATATCTATTCCTGATAATGAAAAAAAATATTTTCCTGTTTGCCTTATTTACTGTTGCCGCGACTTTTAGCCAGGGAAAGACCAAAGTAGCTCTGGCTGTAGATGCTAACGTGCAGCATAAAGCGGCTTATAATACAAAGGACTTTAGATCTTTTGGTGGCTTAAAGTGGAAATTTGCTACAAAAGGTAAAATATTTTCATCTCCGGTTATAGCCAATGGTATTGCCTATGTAGGTAGCGAAGACCATAATTTGTACGCTGTTGATGTAAAATCAGGAAATGAGCTTTGGGAATTTACTACCGGAGGTGCGGTAAGTTCATCAGCTGCAATTAATGGCGATAAGCTGTGCTTTGGTAGTTTTGATGGCTATTATTATACCTTAAATGCTAAAACCGGCAAACTTATCTGGAAGTTTAAAACCGGTGGGGAAAAGAAGGTTGGTGCAAAAGGGTTATGGACCATGAAACCGGTGAATGAGTATATGGATGATCAGTATGATTTCTTTCTGTCTTCGCCAATATTTAACGGTGTAAAAAATAATCTTACTGTATATTTTGGCAGCAGCGATGGTAAGCTTTATGCTTTGGATGGCAATACGGGGAAGTTGAAATGGGCTTATCAAACAAAAGGGATTATTCATACCAGTCCGTGTTTATACAAGGGCAAAGTTTACTTTGGCAGTTGGGATACCTACCTATACGCATTGGACGCCGCAAACGGTAAACTTGCCTGGAAGTTTAAAACAGCCGATCAGCCGGTTTACCACTTGCTGGAGGGAATCCAGGCCTCGCCAATCTGCAGTAATGGTTTTGTTTATTTTGGGTGCCGTGATAGCTATTTTTATGCCCTTAATGCCAACACCGGCAAGCTGAGCTGGAAATATAGTGCCAATGGCTCCTGGATACTTACTACTGCCGCTGTAAAAAATGGGAAGGTTTATTTTACCACATCAGATAGCTATATGTTTGTGGCTGTTGATGGGTTAACCGGCAAGCAGCAATTTAGCTATAAAGCCAATGGCTATTTATATTCCTCTCCGGCATTATGGGCAAATACGGCGTTCTTTGGTGATTTTACCGGAAAGCTTTTTGCCGTAAATATTAAAACAGGCAAGCTATGTGGAGAGTTTAAAACTACAGGCCGCGATGCCAATGCCGCGAAAATATTGAAGCAGGATACGCTTAGTTTTGAATACGCGGCAAACGGGGGCGATAACTCGCTGTACAAAACATCGGTTGATGTAATGGATAAATTATATACGCTTGGCCCAATAGTTTCATCGCCGGTTATTCTTAATAGTGTAATTTATTTTGGCAGTGCCGATGGCTGMCTCTATGCTTTAAACTTAAAATAAATAAAGGGGAAGACCTGTTTTTAAAAATAATTATGCCCGAAGTTGTTGTTTAATTAAATTTTTAGATAAATTAGGGTCGATTATAAACCAGTTATCAATCTTTTGGGCGGTTGCAAAACCGAAGAGTACAAATTTAAGGGTTATCTTGTTCGCCAACCGGGCGGACATGTTGACTTTGAAGTATATTGATTAAATGAAGAAATATATACACAGGCCGGGAATATTTTGGATAGGAATAATTTTACTGATAGTACCGGGCCTGGTGCATGCTTACCTGTTGATGCCTTTTCCGGGCAGCCAGGATCTGAATGCCATTACAGCATGCTATTACCTTGAAAAAATTGTAAATCCACTGCGCTTCATCGGAGCTATTTTCATTGTATGGTACCTGTTTAAATTTTATTCAAAAAATACCCAAAGAGGCAAACTTGTTAAGGCCCTTGTACTGGTGCTTTGTTTAGGTAGTTTTTATATTACCGACTATATGTACAAGGCCGAAACCATGTTTAAGGAAACACAGGTAGCCAAATTTGCCAACGGGTTAACCAACAAGGTGCCGCTTAACTACCTGGTAGTAGGCGTAGTGAAAAATGGCGTTGCTAAGGCCTACCCGGTTATATATTTAGGCTATCATCATAAAGTGCAGGATAATGTTGGGCCCGAACCTGTTTTGGTGACCTACTGTACCATGTGCCGCACGGGTAGGGTTTACAGCCCGGTAATAAACGGCAAAAGGCAAAACTTCAGGCTGGTAGGAGCAAGGCATTATAACGCCATTATTGAGGACGAAAGCACCAAAACCTGGTGGTACCAGGCAACCGGGAACGCGGCTGTTGGTAAACTTAAAGGACAGCACCTGCAGGAATTGCCCTATGAGCAGGTAACACTGGGTGCCTGGTTGCAAAAGTACCCGACATCGCTTGTTATGCAGCCTGATAAATTATATGCCCCGGATTATGCCGACCTTAAAAATTACGACCGTTTACAGTATGTTGATAAGGACAGCACCTTAAAAAACAAAGATTCGCTGATCAGGAAAAGCTGGGTGGTAGGGGTGATTGTTAACGGGCAGGCCAAAGCTTACGACTGGCGTCATTTATTTCATAAACGGATACTTAATGACGAGCTTAACAAAACCGCATTAGTTGTAAGCATAGAAAAAGATAGCCTGAGTTACCATGTTTGGAACGCTAATTTAAATGGTAAAACATTTCATTTTGATTTGAATAAAGACGGGCAGCTTACCGACAAAGAAACCGCATCGGTTTGGGATTGGGATGGCTTATGTACAGCTGGTGTACAAAAGGGGCAAAAATTAAGCAAAGTACAAGCCTACCAGGAATACTGGCACTCATGGAAACATTTTCACCCGGCAACGGCATTTTGGAAAGAAGGTGAGGTTAAGGAAACTATTGCGGCTATTTATTGGGCTTTCCCTTAAATAACAGCCACAATTTTACCCACGTCGCTGTCGTTCAACAATTCGCTATTATCAATATTAGGATAGTATTTGTTGAGGATCTTTTGGATTAGCATGTAGCTTTCCATGGATTGGATTGGCGGATTGGCCAGCTCATTGATGATAGAGCCGATCATTTTTAGTTTTTTAGCTTCGTATTGATTCAGCACAAAATCGGAGGTCTTTTTTTTGCGGCTTTGCGTAATCAATTCATCCAGTTTTTTAATCTCCTCGATCAGATCGATCAGCTTTAATACTTCCACTTTTTTCATCGGCCCAAAATTAAACAAATAAACGGATGTGCAGATGTGCGGATATGTAAATTTCAGGTGTGCGGGTGAAATAAAATTTGAAAATCTGAGGATTTGAAAAATGGGGAGAAAGGCAAATTGCTAATTAAAAAACTGTAACAATTCATCCCTCACTTCGTCTATAAGCAGTATGCTGCAACTTCAAAAAGGTAAATACTTCGGGGTTCAAAACAAGGCTATCCAACTGGATAACCTCGTTATTACCGATACAGAGTACACGCACGACCGGGTTGACTGGCACAGACATCAAAACCCATACTTTACCTTCCTGCTTACGGGCAACATGCTGGAGACCAATAAAAAAGAGAGTTATGAATGCAGTGCCGGCACGCTGCTGTTTCATAACTGGCAGGATGCACACTATAACATCAAACACCCGGGCTATACCCGTGGTTTTCACATCGAACTGGAAAAGGATTTTTTTAATCGGTACCATTTACCTTTAAACAAAATGGAGGGAAGCTTAAAGCTGGATAACCCGGTTTTGAAATTGCTATTCCGCAGTATGTATATGGAAACGAGGTATACAGGAGCGATAGAAATTTTGGCTATCCGGGAATCGCTTTTTAAAGTTTTTGGTTTACTCGCTGATGTAAAACAACAGGAAGCGGCGAGGCAACCTGCATGGGTAAAAAAGATCAAAGAGGCACTTAACGATGGGGACACAACCTCATTATCCTGGGATGCTTTGGCAGCCATTGCGCAGGTGCACCCCGTACACTTGTCACGCCAGTTTCCTAAATATTTCAACACAACGGTTGGCGATTACCTGAAAAAATTAAGGATAGAGCAAGCCGCCGGATTGTTGGGCAAAATCGGTATGCCCCTAACACAGATTGGTTATGAATGCGGTTTTGCCGATCAGAGTCATTTTATCCGCAGCTTTAAACAGGCTGTTGGGGTAACACCTTTGCAATATCGTAAAATAATTGCCGCACGTTAACAATGTACTATTTTGAAGGGTTTTAAGCACTTACTATTGTGCTATAAAATATATACCATGTTATTACTCCAGTATTTTAAAAACAGGTTGCCCGCAATAGTATTGATGCTGCTCATCAGCTGCAACTGTTTTGGCCAGATCGGCATGAAACCATATGAAGGGCATTGGGAAGGGTTATTAACCCAGCCCCGCAATTTCAGCATCAGTGTAGCGGTAAAAAAGCTTGGCCCCGGCAACTATATTTTACAGTTATCATCTTCCGGAAAATCGCTCCAAAGGAAATTCAAACTATCGGCCAATAATAACTTCGAGGTTAAGGTTGACAGTAACCTGGCCATTAAAGGAGCAATAACGGATAAGCAGGTGCGCCTGTTCATCCGCTCGGTGCAGTGGAGTTACCATACGGTTTTAAAAGCACAGGCACTTAATAGCTATACCGGCCAGTGGAATATTTTGTTTGTTCCCGATCTTAAACCAGAGTTTTACATCGATGTTGAAAATACCGATTCGACGAAATATGAAGCCTATATTTTCCTGGGCGATACCCGTTTTTCGGGCTTTGCCAGCGGTGGCTTAACCCTTAATGCTGATAGTGTCCGGTTCAGGGATTTCCGCACCGGTTTAAAATTTAAAGGTAAGCTGTTTAAGGATGCTATTACCTTGCAAGCCGAAATAGCCGGTTTACCTGTTACCAGCATCACCTTGCACCGGTCTGTTAAAGATTGGGATTTATCAGGCAAAGCGGCTAAACTGCCTTTTAACRGCAATGTGCCTGTTGATATGAAAGACGGCTTGCCGGTTAGCGGTTTAAAAACTGCCGGTTTTGATGAGGGCTATTTAAAACTAATGGTGGATAGCATCAACGCCAATAAGATCACCAATACGCATAGTGTGCTCATTAGCAGGAACGGAAAGCTTGTTTACGAGCAATATTTTAATGGTTTTGATAAAAGCACGGTGCATGATCTGCGGTCGGCATCAAAAAGTATTTCATCGGCTATGGTGGGGATAGCTATAGACAAAGGTTTGCTGAAAGATACTGCCCAAAAGCTGGTTCAGTTTTTACCCGTACAGTATAAACATGCAGCCGATAATGATAAACGGAAACAAGCCATCAGCATAGGTAGTTTGCTTACGATGAGTTCGGGGCTGGATGCCATTGATTTCGGGATCGACAGGAAGTCGGTGGCATCAGAAGACGAATATCAAAACTCTGCCGATTGGCTTAAAACAGTTGTTGAGGCGCCGATGATCAATTATCCGGGTACACATGCCAATTATAGTTCGGCCAATCCCTACCTGTTGGGGGTGATTATGGACACCGCGGTGAAACAACCGCTTGACCTGTTTATTGATCGTAATTTATTTGAGCCATTGGGTATAAATAACTATATCATTTTTGACGATCAGCTCAACAGACCATACTTCGGCGGCGGCATGCACCTGCGGCCCCGCGATATGTTAAAGTTTGGGTTGCTTTATGCCGATGGCGGCAAATGGAAAAACCGGCAGCTCATCAGCAAAAATTGGGTTGATGCATCCTTTAAAAAATACCTGGTGCTTGAAAATCATAACGAGAAAAATGAATACGGCTTTTTGTGGTGGCATTACCACTACCTGGCAAATGGAAAAACCATTAATTCAATAGAAGCGCGCGGTGCAGGCGGGCAATACATTTTTATAGTTCCGGAATATCAGTTGGTGGTGGTTATTACATCGGCAAATTTCAGAAATAGGAGGGTTTGGCAGCCCGAGAAGATCATGGAAAATTATATATTGAAAGCAGTGGCAGTTAAATAAGTTATTGTGTTGATAATAACTTTTTAATAATTTATTGGTAACATATTTTAGTAAAAAACATCTTATCTTAGTTATGAACAAATTTATGTTATGAAAAGAAAAATATTTACAACTGCGTTATTAATTAGCTGTTTTATGGTATGCCTTGCAGCCATTGCCGATTTAAACGGCAAATGGGCCGGGAAAGTTGAAATTGGCGGCACAGAGTACCCATTGCTTTACAATTTTAAAATTGATGGCGATAAATTAACCGGTACTGCCCTTACACCCGATGGCGATGTGCCTTTAAACAACGGTAAGATAACCGGGGCTGATTTCTCATTCAGCGTTAGCACTGGTGGAATGGATATTCCGCATACCGGTAAGTTTTATGGCGATTCAACAACTGTAGATCTGGATGTTAATGGTTCAAAGGCTCACTCGGTATTAAAAAGAGTTGAAGAGAAAAAGTAAGCTGATTATTTCTCAAGGTACTTAGTCATGCCGAATTTATTTCCCCAACAACAGTGAAACGAGTTCAGCATGACTTTTCTTTTTTACAATCTACCACCCTTCATCAAATCTTACCCAATATATATCATCCCAGCCATTTCCCGCACCGCTCAGCAAATTTTTCAATTGGGGATAAGTTTTTGTTTTTCCATTGGTTAATTCTGCATTTAACCTGCTGCTGGTGAATATTAAATATTTTTTATCCCAGGTTACAAAGGGGCAGTAATCAATGGCGGTTGAGTTAACAGGTGCGGGCAAATGTTTTACCGGCAGCCAGTTACCGGCCTTATCTTTATGGCTTATGTACAAATCGCCACGACCCAGATTGTCGGGTCGGCCATCAGAAGTAAGCAAAATAAACTGCTCATCCGGATCAATAAAGGCGTTAAACTCATCATATTTGGTATTGATATCTTCGGGCAGGCTTTCGGGTTTGGTGTAGCCATTGGCGGTTGATTTGCAAACCACAATATCTTCGCTTCCTTTGCCATAATCTGCTTCCACTGTAAAATACAGGTTATTGTTCCGGGTTATACTGGGGTAAAACTCGTTTTTGCCAGAGTTAACCGTATTACCTAAATTCCCGGGCTCGCTCCATACGCCATTGTTATTTCGCATTGCCCGCCATATGTCAAAATCTTTTTTGGTGGCGCCATCCTTCAATGGCCTGTCGGACGAGAAATAGATGGTTTGCCCATCCGGCGCAAATGCAGCCTCCAGGTCGCGGTACCGGCCCGAGAAAGAAGCTACTTCGGGTTTGCTCCATTTGCCATTTTTCTTTACCATATGAAGAATTGTACTGCTTACAAAACGAGGCTGTTGCAGCGTGTAAAAAATCTCGTCGCCCTTAGGTGAAATAGTAAAATCACGATTACTTAAACCATCGGTAAGCATGCCTTTGGCAAAAAGTCTTGGTGTATTGGTGGGTAATTGAGGATCAGGGTAGGTTTGTGCGATGGCTTTATCGCAGATAAATATCAACAAAAGTATAACTGTGAGTTTATGCATGGTGATTACAATTTACATTATTTAAAGGCAAATTTTGTAACATCAGTAAAAAATTAACATCGAAGGTTATAACTGTAATTA
>NZ_JBFUKF010000058.1:0-20306 GCF_056400985.1 Mucilaginibacter sp. P4_G9
CTATATATCCCGATATAAATTGATTTTTCTTCAAAAAAGTGTATTTATAGTGAAGACAGGAACACTATATAGAAATTAACCAACAAAGAAAAAAGAAGTAAATCACTTTGCGTCTTAGCGTCTTTGCGCGAGATAAATTCAGATATCGAACTACAGTTCGTTAGCTCAATTTTAATCGTAAGTTAATATTTGGATTTATAATGTTGATTATCAGCCGCATAAGTGTTCCGCTCTTTGTTGGTTTTTAAAAAGCTTAAGTTGTTGATAATCAGTCGCAATGCGTTCCAAAGCGTTCGGGGTGTTCCACTGCGCTCAAATGGAACACTTAATAAATCAAATTTAAACAGCTTCTAAGAATTTATCAGGCAAAATAATCGCTCTTGCTGATGCCTAACTTTTTCATTTTGGAGTGTAAAGTATTTCCGGGAATTTTCAAAATCTCGGCAGCACCGCCTGCACCTGAAATTTTGCCGGCACATCGTTTCAATGCTTCAATAATATAACTACGTTCAACTTCCTCCAACGACCGGTTTAAGAGATGCACCTCGTCTTGCTTTTCGGTATTCATATTCCTGGGAATATATACATCTTGCAAAACACCGTCGGTTGTTAATAATATGCTGCGTTCCAGTAAATGCTCCAATTCCCGCACATTACCCGGCCAGGTATAGCTGCGTAATTGCTGTATTACAGTTGGCGCAATTTTCCTGATCTTGCGGCCGGTACTTCTACTGTGTTTTTGTACAAAAAAATGAGCGAGCGGTTCAATGTCCTCCGGCCTGTCACGAAGAGGAGGCAGGTTGATAGGAAATACATTTAGCCGAAAATACAGATCCGGGCGAAAGCGGTTCGCCTTTACCTCTTCTTCCAGGTTGCGGTTGGTTGCTACAATCAGCCTTACATCTATCTTTATGGTCTGTTTACCACCAATTCGTTCCAGTTCGCGCTCTTGTATTACGCGTAACAACTTGGCTTGTGCTTCAAGTGGCAGTTCGCCAACTTCATCCAGAAACAGCGTGCTATTGTTAGCCAGTTCAAATTTACCTATGCGTCGGTCGGTGGCCCCTGTAAAAGCCCCCCTTTCATGACCAAACAATTCACTTTCGATAAGATTTGCCGGCAATGCAGCGCAATTAACTTTTACCATCAGTTTGTCTCCGCGCGGAGACGCATTGTGAATACCTCTTGCGATTAATTCCTTTCCGGTGCCGGTTTCGCCAGATACCAGCACGGTGGTATTAGAATCCGTTACCAATGACATCAAGCGATATACTTTTTGCATTTGGTCGCCGCTGCCAATTATTTCCGAGAAGTTGTAAATGGTTTTGATCTGCTCTTTCAGATAATCATTTTCTACTTCCAGCTGCTTTTTGTAGGCCAGCAATTTTTCGTTAGCCTGTATATTGGCAACAGCAACAGATATTTGAGCACATATCCCTTTCAGCAGCAACTGGCTTAGCCGGTTTGCCAGCAGCCAGATGGTGCCTATGTTTTTGTCGCCCACACGTAATGGCAGGGCGTACATATTTCTTAGGCCGGTTGTTTTCCACAGCTTTGCGTATGTATTACCGGTTTTTAATTCTTCTTCCACGTTAAACACCAATCCATCCTCACTTGCAAGCACCTGCGCCGTGTATGTTTCTTCAATGGTGACCCGGTTGGCTAAGCTCTTACCGTAAGATGTTTGGGCTTTATCAAACAACGTACCGTCAAACATAAATGGGGTCAGGTGAAAGCCGTCATCATCTATCACCCGCAGCATGGCAAGCTTTGTATGCATTGTTTTATCCAACACCCTGAAAATAGCATTCTGCAGATCCAGCTTCGTTCTCGACTGTGTAATATCATTGCTGAAATTAAGCAGAAAGGCCTGTTCCTCCTGTTTTTTATTGATTTGCTCATGAGCCAAAATATTAGCCATAGCAATGGATATTTGAGCGCAAATACCTTGCAACAGCTGAACATTAATCTCCCCGATGTCGAGGAACAAAATTCCAAGGTTCGTTTCCCCGTTACGCAACCGGATACCTACAATGTCCTTAAACCCCATCCCCTTCCAATATTGTAAATAAGCTGAGGTGATCCCGCGTTGTATTTCCCTGTCTATGTTAAATAATAAAGGGATTGAGCTATTTAACACACGATTTTGAAGTCCGTCATTAATGGGGTACCTGGCCTTCTCAAGCGCACTCACTATTTTGGGATCTTGTGCCTTTTGAAGATCGTACACATAAGGGCTCATTGTCGTTTGGTCTTCATTGATCCGACGAATGACAAAGCCACCCGGTGGATTTAATTTGCTTAATGCGGTGCGGAYGGCGCCGGCCAACTCTTCCTTCGTCCTTACGGTTACGATATCGCTGCTAAAGTCAAGAAGGAATGATTTTTCTTTTTCCTTGTCAAGCAGCTCCTCATTTTTAATAATATTGGATACAGCACTCGACAACTGGGGTATAATACCTTTAATAATGCTCCGAAATTCGTTGCTAAAACTGCCAGGTTTATCTGAATAAATATGAATAAAGCCCATGGGCTTTCCTTCTTTCATAAGCCGCGTCATCAAAATTTCTCTTACACCTTCTTCGTAATTAACGCGGAGAAAAGCGGGGCTTTGCGGCTTGTCCATTATATCTTCCAGCAGAAAAGATACAGGTTCTTCTGCCTGCAATACCGACTGGATAAAGGGCTCGTTCAGGGAAAAATGAGACTTCACCATTTCCTGGTATCTTGGGTGCGACCGGATCGGAGACCCTTCATTATCCAGCAAAAAAGGGACATATGTTTCGTCCTTGTAGTCAATCAGGGTAACAATTGTATGGGTAAAGTAGAATAACCCTTTGATCCTTTTTTTAAAAAGCACGATAAGATCATTCTTGTCCCGAACCCGGGTAATATCATTTCCCAGTTCCAACAAGATCCTTCTTTCCTGCTCAAGTCCGGCTATTGAGGGCGCCGGCAAATCTGATTCAGAAAGTTTTGTCTTTTTCATGATGGCAATTTATGGAAATTACAAACGGATGTTTCCGCCCTGTTGCTGTTGCCCAAATATGCACACTGTTTTATCACCAAACAAAAAACGCTCCACATTTATCGGGGCTTTCCCAGGCAAACATAGCTCCTTTATAGCCATGTGCAAATGCATTTTGCTTTGCCGCACCTAAACGCTGATAACGGTATTCAACAAAAGATTTGGCTATCTCGGGATGCAATACCAGCAAGCCGGGATACATCCATAAATCAGCATCCCAAAATACGTGACCATTATAGCCAAGCCCCGACAGCCCCATTGGCGAAGGCGAATAAGCGCTGCCGACACGGAATACTTTAAAAGTATAACCGTCGTAACGGTTAAGTCCCGATGCTATACCGAACCACATGAAGCCTTTGGGATCTTTAAATATGCAATTAACCTGGTTGTGAGACAGTCCGTTGCCCGTATTGAGCCGTGAAAATTGGTATTGGCTGTTTTGCGCAAAATTGTTCGTGTAAGCAAAAAACAATGCTGAAACGACAATATAAAGTTTTAAACGTATTAAAATTTAGTTGAGATCTTCAAAATCAGGAATCCGGCCCTCGGCAAGCCGGTACACTACCGTAGCATAAAAGTAAGATAAATTCGCAATTAACGATATAAAATTGTCGATTCCGTTATTTGATCAGCGGAAAATAAACAACCTACCTCTGAAGCAAACGAGTTACCAATGCTATGGTACGGGCCATGCCTGAGCTTACAGTGAAATAAAGCTTGTTACAGGTTGTCGTTTAGGAGGCTATTCGGATCATCCGGTTAAAAAAAGCGACGACACGACCTTAGTTACAGTTGAGAAATTAACATTKAGCGCCCTATTTTCTAACTTTTGTGCCCCATCATTCAATTATTTCTTCTGTAGTTTTACTACACAATTAATAAACCTGGTRCCAATTCAAATATTGTTAAYTAAAACATGCCCGTTRTTCYAAYGGCTGTATTATGTTGACTTTAAWTGCATTGTTTTCATTAATTGTMCTTCTGCATCGAAAAACAAGATTTAACCAATTAAACAAATAAACCGGTTCAGGCCCGTTTTATCCTATCGAAAAATGAAACKAATGTTAAACTYCGCCTTATGCGGAAYGGCAACTGCYTTATYATTATTTTTTTTAATACCCCATTGGCTAAAGGCAGTTATCAACATAACTGCCTATACCAATAGCTGTATAAACCTTAAAGGTAATGATAAATATATCCTCGTTTTACCTGGCTGTCTGACACTTTCACACGCAATTAACCAATTTATTAATAGCGGCAGATTTAAATATCGCCAACCTAACCATTTTTTTTATGAAGAAAACTTTAAGTTATTTTTTATGCATTCTTGCAATCCCGGCATTGACAAGATGCACGAAGCCACAAATCGCTTCTCCGGATGTTAAACCGCTTGCTAAAACGAGTGCTAAGGCGTTCGCCATCACCAGCTATCCGAATTACAACATTTCGCCGCTTGCACCTGACCAAACCGGGATGACAAGTACAGCAACTCAAATTGCTGCAAATATGACGTTAGGTATTAATATTGGCAACACCCTGGAAGCCCAATATAACGAAAACGCGTGGGGAAACCCCAATATTACCCAGGCACTCATTGACAGCTATAAACAAAGAGGGTTTAACGCTATAAGGATTCCTTGCAATTGGAATTGGTCACATGTACCGGATTCAACAACTGCAAAAATAGACCCGGCCTGGCTTGCCCGTGTGCAGCAGGTTGTGCAATACTGTGTTAACGATGGGATGTATGCGATATTAAATATACATTATGACGGCGGATGGTTGGAGAACAATTGCACAACCACCGCCCAGGCTGCAGTTAATGCCAAACAAAAAGCACTTTGGGAACAAATTGCAACACAAATGCGTGGTTTTGATCAACACCTGATTTTTGCCAGCGCGAACGAACCTAACTCCGCAACGGATAGCACAGGGATGAGAGTTCTGCTTTCTTATCATCAAACTTTTATCAACGCGGTGAGGTCAACCGGCGGGCACAATAGTTACAGGACGCTGGTAATCCAAGGCCCCAAAGGAGGTGATATGGTTTATACGAACAATCTGATGAACACAATGCCAACAGATCCGGCATCCAACCGTTTGATGGTGGAAATCCATAACTACACTCCCTGGAACTTCTGTTTGATGGACGCGGACGCATCATGGGGTAACGCTTTTTATTATTGGGGCGCGGGATATCACACCACCTTCGATGTTGCGCACAATCCTTACTGGGGCGAGGAATCAACCCTTAGCGGATATTTCCAAACGATGAAGACAAAATTCGTTGACCATGGCATCCCGGTAATAATGGGCGAATTTGCAGTAATGGACCGAAATCTTGCGGGAGACTCTTTAAACTTCAATCTTGCTTCCAGAGCGTATTGGTATAATTTTTGTATGCACCAGGCATCGGCAAACGGGATACTACCATTTCTTTGGGACACCGGGTCTCTCATCAACAGATCGACTTACGCCGTAAAGGATCAACGGGATTTGGCGGCCCTTTTACAAGGCGCACAAACTGGCGCATCTCCTGCATTTCAGGTTGGYGGTGTGTACCAGATTATCAATAGGTATAGTTTTAAGCCTTTAGAGATCCAAGGTTGGGGAACTGCAAATGGGGCGTTGGCAGATCAATGGGATTATGTGGCCGGAGCAAATCAGCAATTTAAAGTGCAAGCCGCAGCAAATGGCGGCTACCTGTTAACGCCTATGCACGTTAGCGGGAAGTGTTTAGAGGTATGGGGTTGGTCTGTCGCTAACGGCGGCGCCGTGGATATGTGGGATTATACAGGTACAGGCGGACCCAATCAAAACTGGTTAATTCAGCCAACCTACGATGGATTCTATAAAATCATCAACGTAAATAGCGGAAAAGCCCTGGAAGTTACTTTAGGGACTGATCCCGCAGTTCCATTCAGAAATGGTAGTGCGGTAGACCAAAATGATTACTATGGGGGCAAAAATCAGCAATGGGGTTTTGTGAAAATATAAGGTAAATACAAAGCAATTAAGTTATTTCATCAATTGCCAAAAATCTCTAATACCTCTGTTTTAAATGAGGTGTTAGAGATTTTTTGTTAGGTATTGATGGCTTGAATGATTTGTGCTGGTCAGATAGGCGGGGCTTTCATAAAAATTCGGCTTGATCTGTTGTATTTTTATCGAAAATCTGTCCTGAGGGTATAAAAAAAGCCCTTCTACTGCTGTAAAAAGGCTTTTTAGAACTGGGTAAATGATGGGGCTCGAACCCACGACCCTCGGTACCACAAACCGATGCTCTAACCAACTGAGCTACATCTACCGTTTGGAGAGTGCAAAAATAGAAATCTCCGGGCTATTTGCAAACTCTTTTTAAAATTACATTCAGTTTACCTGTTTTATTTAGAACGATTTTAATTAATACCTAAATTTGTATCCATGGCTGAGCAACTGATTGAACTGAATGTGACTGGGATGCATTGTAACAATTGCGCCATGTCTATCCATAAACTCCTCGAAAAAAAAGGGTTACAAAATATACTGGTTGATTTTGCCAGTGAAGAAGTAAAATTCTCTACCAGCGACGATTCCAAATTACCCGAAGTTATCAAAGGGATAGAAAATTTGGGTTTCAAAGTAATTGATGATATCGGGCAACATTCACCTGCATTTTACGAGAAGGTGGAGAACAAATTTATCTTCTGCGCCATATTTACAGCGCCGCTTTTACTCCATATGTTGCTCTCCTGGCATTTTTTACACCACCCTTTAGTACAGCTGTTATTATGCCAGCCTGTTTTTATTGTAGGCTGCCTGCATTTTGGTAAAAGTGCATGGAGCTCGGTTAAAGGAGGTATCCCTAATATGGATGTGTTGATATTTATCGGGTCAACTTCAGCTTTTATATATAGCCTGGTAGGTACTATCCAAAACCTGGGTGCGCAATACCAGTTTTATGAAACCTGCGCCACTATTATAACGCTGGTGCTACTTGGCAACGTATTAGAGAAGCGTTCTGTAACCCAGACTACTTCGGCAGTAAAAGATCTTATTAAATTTCAGCAGGTAAATGCAAACCGGGTTATAAACGGCAGTGTGGAGGTAATAAGCGCCCGGGAAGTTCGGCCCGGCGATACGCTGTTAGTAAACCAAGGTGATAAGATTCCCGTTGATGGCGAAATACTTTCTGGCAGCGCATCCGTTGATGAAGCTATGCTTACGGGCGAAAGTATCCCCGTTGAAAAAGAAAAATATGACAAGGTGATAGGAGGCACCATTCTGCTTAACGGCAATTTCCATATGCTGGCAACTAAAGTGGGCTCAAATACCATCCTGTCGCAAATCATCGACCTGATGAAAAAAGCGCAGGCCGCCAAACCTCCTGTGCAAAAGTTGGGTGATAAAGTAGCCTCCATATTTGTCCCGGCAGTAATATTGATAGCCCTTGCTACTTTCATGCTCACCTATTTTGCTGGTGATGCAGGTATGCAAAAATCTCTTATGAACGCTATTGCGGTGCTTGTAATATCCTGTCCATGCGCCATGGGTTTGGCTACCCCTACCGCCGTTATGGTTGGTTTGGGCCGCGCTGCCAAAAGCGGTATACTCATAAAGGGCGGGGATACCATTGAAGCCGTTGCCCACACTAAATATGTGGTATTTGATAAAACCGGAACACTTACTACCGGTAAGTTCAGTATTAATGAGATTAAAACAGAGCCGGATATCGATATAAAGCTCATAAGGGGTATTATTACTGCGATTGAGGAACGATCAAACCATCCTATTGCAAAATCATTGGTTGGTGGTTTAAAAAAACTACCCCAGCAAAAGGTGATCCTCAAGATAGCTAAAGAGGAAAAAGGTTTAGGTATGCGTGCCGAAGATGTAGAAGGCAATCATTACTTTTTGGGCACAGCCAAGCAAAATACCAAAGATCACTTCAACCTTTCGCTCTACAAAAATCAACAGCTGCTTGCGCAGATAGCAATTGATGATGAAATAAAGCCCGAAACAGCATCCCTGATTGCCAAACTTAAAAAGATGGGCATAACCCCTATACTTTTAAGCGGTGACAAAAAGAACCGCTGCCTGAAGTTAGCCAGCCAGATTGGCATTACCGAGGTACATGCCGAAAAATTACCAGATGAAAAACTCCAGGTTATTGACATCTACAAGCAAAAAGGAAAAACCGTTATGATAGGCGACGGTATCAACGATGCTCCCGCCCTCACCAAAGCCGATGTAGGTGTATCAATGAACGATGCCAGCCAGGTAGCCATCCAATCGGCCAGTGTGGTGCTGCTTAATACCGATCTGCATTCGGTTATTAAGTTTTTACAGATCAGTAAACATACGCTGCTTACCATTAAGCAAAACCTCTTTTGGGCATTTGCTTATAATATTATAGCTATCCCTGTTGCCGCCTTCGGCTTTTTAAACCCAATGGTTGGCGCTTTTGCCATGGCATTCTCGGATGTGGTGGTGATTGGTAATTCATTGAGATTGAAGGTGAAAAAAGTAGATTAGCCCCCTGAAGGAGGAGCATTTGATCAGCACGATAAAATATTTACTATCATTTCCCCTTTGGGAGGCTTTACTATATTTGCGTCATGATTGAGATTTTTACAGATGGTGCATCAAGCGGCAATCCGGGTCCCGGGGGGTATGGGGTGATACTGCGTTCGGGTAAGCATTACAAGGAGCTGTCGGAAGGGTTCCGCAAAACTACCAATAACCGTATGGAACTGATGGCTGTTATAAAAGGTCTCGAATCTATAAAAAGCCCTAATCAGCAGGTAATGATCTTCTCCGACTCTAAATACGTTATCGATTCCATCGAAAAAAAATGGCTGCTGGGCTGGGTAAAAAAGGGTTTTGCAGGTAAAAAAAACAAAGATCTCTGGATGCGCTACTTAGAAGTAAGCAAACTGCACCAGGTAAAATTCACCTGGGTGCGCGGCCATAACGGCCACCCCGAAAATGAGCGTTGCGACCAGTTGGCAGTCGCCGCCGGCAAACAAACCCCATTGCTTATCGATTCGGTTTTTGAAGTTGAGAACGCTAAAGCGAGGTTACTTTAAGCAACTTTTTAAAATTCAGCTTTTGGGAAAAAGCAACCAATAATCTTCATAAAAGTGTGATGAATATTCAAAAAAACACTAAAAAAATCGAGAAAAATCTATAAAAATTGCAGCTTTTTTTAGTTTAATAAGTTTTTACATTTTTTGCCCTAAATTCGGGGTTATCCGCTATCGTCCGGCCAGCTCAATAACCTGCAGGTCCTGGATCTTATCGCCATCAATATTAAAACGCATCAGGGTACGCACCTTATGCCAGCCTTGTTTACCGGCTGCGCCGGGGTTAAGGTGCAGGCACCCTATCTTTTTATCATGCATTACTTTCAGGATATGGGAGTGCCCGGTAATAAACAGCTTTGGCGGATTGCTGTATATCTCATTCTTAATATTCTGGCTATACCTGCCGGGGTAGCCGCCAATGTGTGTTATCCAAACGTCTACGCCTTCGCAATTAAAGCGCAGGTGTTCGGGGTAAACTGCTCTTATATCTTTGCCATCTATATTACCATAAACGCCTCTCAGCGGTTTAAATGCCGCCAGCTTATCTGCAAGCTCAAGCGTACCAAAATCGCCGGCATGCCAGATTTCATCACAGTTATCAAAATGTTTAAAAACGGCATCATCCAGGAAGCTATGGGTATCAGATATAAGGCCTATGCGCGTCATAGGGCAAATATAGACACAAGATGCAAGAGACAAGGGACAGGAGGCAGAAAAACCATATCGATTAACATACTGTATGCCGATAGCCGATTTTTCGTTTTTCGCTTGATTCGCGATAACTGGTAAATACTTTACAGCCGGTATACAATTATTGATCCAAATAGTTTTAACTGTTAAAAATACAGTGAAACTATTTTACATTAGATGTACGTATAAATATTTAAAATAAAGGCCTGTATATGAGAAATTTGCGCAACAAAATTTTTGCTTTCCTGTTTTTAACCGCGGCAATCAGCGGCTGTAAATTGGATGGTGATGTTTTACCGGCTGATGCCGTACTAAGCAGTGCAAATCCCATTAATACTACCAGCGAGTATTATTTAAAAGGCACCTTAAACGGCCAGGCTGTAAACTGGCCGGTAACCGGCGATGTTAACGGCTGGTTTACCGGATCGGGCTCTGCTACTTCAAATAATGCAGGGGACATTACCGGCAGTCTTAGCGCGTTAATAACAGCTGCCAAAGCCCAGAATCCAGCATTCGAAGTTGAATTTGGGATGTTTCACGTTTTACCTACCGATGTGAAATCAACCATATTTAATGCTTTTATTCAACCGGGTCCCTTTATCTTCGGAACAGATAATAATGCCATTGATGCTAAATTTATTACCATATCCTATACCGACAGCCAGGGGAACTTTTATACAAGCGCCACAGGAACGCAAACCGGCAGCACTGCAAATGTTATATCGGTAACGCCGGTACCCGCGGGATTGGGCACTAATGAAAGCCTGAAAATTAAGCTTACATTTAGTTGTACCTTATACCCAACAATCGCAACGGCCGCTTCATTAACATTAACAAATGCCGAAACTACCGTGCTACTGGAAAATCTTTTGTAAGATCAGCATATATTATAATCTAAAAAATTGTCAAAAACTCCTTTAATATTTGCTGATAGCCTTCACTATAAACCTTTGGAGCATTGTAAATAACAAATTTTTCTTTCACAACTATTTGCCGTGGACTCAATCCCAAAAACAGTATCTCGCGGTGCGCTTCATCACTTTCAAAAGAATATACATTGATTATCTTTTGCAGATGAAGTCCAAATCCCGAGGCCAGGCCTTTAATCAATCCGGCGGTATCCGGCGGCAGCACCAGACAGCAAACTCCTTTATTGTTAAGGTGCACAGAAACCGCTTCCAGCAATTCCTTAAAAAAACCACCGTCCGCATGTTTAGCCAAATTCTTTTTTGCGCCGGGCGATCGCAGGGAGTTGATATAGAACGGTGGATTAGAAACGATCAGATCATACTTCCTATCGGGATAAGCAACAAAAAACGCCTCAAAACCTGATGGATAAAGTGTAAGCCGGCCGGCAAAAGGAGTGTTCTTAAAATTGTTCCGGGCTGTTGCCGCGGCAGCTTCATCAATCTCAACAGCGTCAATTTGGGCATTGGGAAAGCGCTGGGCCAGCATCAGGGCTATTACGCCTGTGCCAGTGCCTATATCTAAAACGGACGCAGGGGCATCAGCATCTGCCAACACGCCAAGCAGTACACCATCGGTATTCACCTTCATGGCGCAGCCGCTTTGGTCAACGCTGAATTGTTTGAAATGGAACATCGGGGCTAAACTAAGAAACTGTTTTTAAATAAATGAATAAACAGACCGTCATTGCGAGGTACGAAGCAATCCCCAACCTACAGGGTAACTATGCAAATCCGATCTGTATTTTGGGATTATTAATGTTGTATTTTTGTTTTTATAGGTATTAATGAGCTCCCTGCGGTCGGTTATCTTCGTCGTACCTCCTCGCAATGACGATCACGAGGAGGTTGTGGTATCCATACATCTCATTAATGCTTTTTCCAGCATTTTTCTGGTGGGTACCTCACAATAACAACGGGACAGTTGTTTCACCAACGTATAAAAACATCAACGCAAAACAAAGCCCCGATCTTCTTTTAAAAAATCAGGGCTTCAAATATGCTAATCAAAAAGTTCTCCGCCAGCCGGCGGAGGTTAGGGGGCTTCTAAGCCTCAAACTTGTACCCTACACCTTTTACGGTAGCTACACAGTCGTCGCCCAGTTTTTCACGCAGTTTGCGGATGTGCACATCAATGGTACGGTTGGTTACCACTACCGAGTCTTCCCATATGTTTTTCAGGATCACTTCGCGGGTGTATACCTTGCCCGGTTTTGAGGCCAGCAGGTATAATAGTTCAAATTCTTTTTTGGCTAATACTACCTTAACACCCTTTTGGTACACCAGGTAGGCTTCGCGGTCAATTACCAAATCGCCTATTTCCAGTTTGTTATCTGGTGCTTCTTCGGCAGGAGCATTGCGGCGCAATATGGCGTTTATACGGCTTACCAGGGCACGTGGCTTAATTGGTTTGGCTATATAATCATCGGCGCCCACGTTAAAGCCTGCAATTTCCGAGTATTCTTCACTGCGGGCAGTTAAAAACACCATAAAGGTATTTTTAAATTCAGGCATGGTACGCATAATGCGGCAGGCCTCGATGCCGTCCATCTTGGGCATCATAATGTCAAGTACAATAAGATCAGGTAGTGATTTCTTGGCCTCGGCTACGGCTTCCTGACCGTTGCGGGCCAAAAACACCTGGTAGCCTTCTTTTTTAAGGTTGTATTCTATCAACTCTAAAATATCCGGTTCATCATCAACAATAAGAATTTTCTGTTTTGGAGAGCTGCTCATGATGCGTTAATTTTTTTGTATAAAAGTATACACTTTACAAAAGCTTAAAGTTACCACAATATTAACAAATTGTTAAAGGTTACGTTATGTTAACGTTTTATTGAACCTTATTGAACGTTTTGTTTAAAAAAGCTTCCAGATCGGCCCCCGTAATATTTTTTGCAACGATGTTTCCCTGCGGATCGATGATGAAATTTGATGGGATAGCCTCTATATGATAAAGTGTTTCTGTTGGGCCCTCAAAACCATTCAAATCAGACCCATGCGCCCACGTAAGCTTATCATCATTTATAGCTTTTTGCCATGCAGCTTTTTCTTTATCGAGCGATACACCTAATATATTAAAGCCCTTTGAATTGAAAGCGGCATATTGCTTTACCACGTTAGGGTTTTCCTGCCTGCAAGGCATACACCATGAGGCCCAAAAGTCAATCATTACGTATTTGCCCTTATAATCGGCCAGTTTAATTTCCTTACCATCAATACCGGTAGTTGTAAAATCGGGCGCTTTATGGCCAATGGAAACAGGTTTAATTTTTTCCATCTGCCTTACAAAGGTTTGCACACCGGGGTTATCCTTAAAATTCGCTTTAATATCATCGGCATAAGCAACCAGCTGCGGTTCAAATTTGTACACATCCAATGATGTTGCCGCATAAAAACCAGCTAACGAGGTTTTGTTATCATTCACAAATTTTAAAACGGCGGTACCGTAATCGGCCAGGTTTTTCTGGAATGTAGGCATGTATACCTTCAGCAACGAATCCGACTGTTTGCCAAGTTTTTGTGTTTTATCCTGGTATTCGGCAACCAGTTTCGAGTTCTTTTCGCCATAAAAGTTACTAATCTTGTTGAACTCCTTTATTTTTTCAGAGTCGTCAGAACCTTTAATGCTGTAAGTATGGGTGTTATCGTTATTGTCGGTTTCAAATTCAATATCATCGCCGTTTTTGGCAATCAGGTCGTACACGTTATTGGCCCCGGCAGATTGCTCGCCACCGCCCGCGCTGCCAATTCTTAATTTATACAGGTTGGCATAAGGGGCCACATGTTTAAACTGAAATTTGCCTTTTTCGCCCAGGGTGGTAGAGTCAACAACCCGTACCTGGGTACTATCGGCTTCTATTAAATACACCAGCTTTAAGCTGCCCGGATTTTTAATGGTACCATTTATAGTAAACTGCGAACTATCTTTACATGAATAAATAAACGCGCTTGAAAGCAGCAAACTGTAAACTGCTAAACTCTTTAACTTCATTCTATTTTGATTCTAATTCCTTGATCAATAACTGGTTTGTTTTCTGCGGATCGATCTTCCCTTTCGAGAGTTTCATGATCTCGCCCATAAACAGGCCTAAAACACCTTTTTTCCCTTTTTGATATTCCTTTACCTTATCAGGGAATTTGGCGATAGCCGCTTTAATAAATTCGCTTACATCGTCATTATCGGCGCTGATCAAAAGGTTAAGCTCTTTGGCCAGGTCCCCGGCTTTTTTGCCCGGTTCTTTGATCATGGCAGGGAATAACTTGTGCGAAGCTACAGAATTATTTATCACGCCTGCGTCAATTAGTTTGATAAGTCCGGCCAGGCCAGCCGGGGTAACAGCAAAGTTACCAATAGCTACACCATGATCATTCAGGTATGATTTTACGGCCCCCATCAGCCAGTTGGCCGCTGCTTTATAATGATCGGTTAGTTTTATCAGTTCTTCAAAATAATGGGCTACGTCCCTATCGGCAGTTATTACAGATGCGTCATAGGCCGAAAGCCCCAATTGCTCAACATATTTATGGTAAAGCTGGTTGGGTAATTCGGGCAGGCTGGCATGTATTTTATCTACATACTGCTTGTCAAGCATTAGTGGCATCAGGTCGGGTTCCGGGAAATAGCGGTAATCGTTAGCCATTTCTTTAGACCGCAGTACCGATGTTTCGCCTGTATCGGCATTAAAGTTAAGTGTGTTTTGATCAATATGGCCGCCATTTTCTATAACTTCCACCTGGCGGGCAAACTCGTGCTCAATGGCCCGTTGTACGTTACGGATGGAGTTAAGATTTTTCACCTCGCAGCGGTTACCATATTCGGTGGCGCCTTTTAATCTTACAGATATATTGGCATCGCAGCGCATGCTGCCTTCTTCCATATTACCATCGCAAATATCAAGGTAACGCAGTATTTTACGGGTTTCGGTTAAAAACTGGCCGGCCTCTTCGGCGCTGCGCATATCGGGCTGAGTTACAATTTCCAGCAGGGGTACGCCGGCGCGGTTCAGGTCGATAAGTGAATCGGCATGGTGCTGATCGTGCATACTTTTACCGGCATCCTCTTCCATGTGGATGTGGTGAATAGCGATATTTTTTTGCGTACCATCGGCAAGCTTTACAGGCACGTGTCCGCCAAGGCAAACCGGGGCATGATCCTGCGTTATCTGGTAGCCCTTAGGCAAATCGGCATAAAAATAATTTTTACGGGCAAAGCTATTATTCAGGTTGATGGTGCAGTTGCAGGCCAGGCCCATTTTTACCGCGTACTCAACCGCTCTTTTATTCAAAAAAGGCAAAGTACCTGGATGGCCAAGCGAAATGGCACTGATGTGGTGATTAGGTTCGGCACCAAAAGCAGCAGAATCAGGCGAAAACACCTTACTTAAAGTGGATAACTGGGCATGCACTTCAAGGCCAACAACCAATTCGTACTTTTCACTTATCCCGTTTGCGAAAACTGTCATAAAAATAAATTCAGCTGTGATTTGCTGATTGAATGTCAAATATATAAAAGTTAATACAGTGTAGATAGGTTTTGGCTTTTAAACAAGTAGAAAAAATATATTGCAGATGTGGTTGGTAGGGTATTGTGAATAGTGAGTTGTGAGCCGTGAGTGGAGAATTGTGCTTTGCATGTTGCATAAAATCCTTTTTCCTTATTCCAAAAATCTTTCATTTTTTGGGCGTTACCTGCGGCCCGGGCTATTCGTTCATACTACACAGGCCTTAATCCGCCAACTGGCGGACGGTATCCACTACTATCCCTAACGTAAATTTGTCTGAACCGGAATTTTGAGAATTAAAGAATTGATAGAATTTTAGCTGCTCGTTCTATCCAAAGCATTCATTTTCCCCAAAGTGTCAGCAGAACAGCTTCGGGTGAAAACGGGCAAAACAATGCCGGGCTGTGCGGCTGCAGGGCATAGGAAGTTTTTGCATGTTTAGGGTATGCGGGCAAGGGCAAAATAATTCCAGCCCAGGTTTTGCCCGTTTTGCAGGGTAAAGGCCCCGAGCRCAAAGAAGCATTTCTGCTGACTTGATTTTTGGTTACTTTTCATCAAGGAAAAGTAACTAGGCCCTCCCGCGGCCATGAGCGGGGCCAATGCTACTCAGTTAAAACGAAACATTTGAGCACCTAAATATATTCGCACTGTACAGAGCGAAGAAGCATAGCGGAGAGTAGATCCTTTACTATCGTTCAGGATGACAAAAAAGATTTCAGCAAACACCTCATGGATAGCCCTTAAACTTTTACTCATTAAACCTTTAACGCCCGCCGGGGTCTACCTGTAACACGGCACAATAATTGGATAGTGCTATATAGTTTAGAAGATACTATGAAAAAAATAATTTTAGGATTACTTGCAGGTGTTATTACCCTTGCAGCATCAACAACCGAAACAAAAGCACAGGTTAACGTAAGCGTACAAATTGGGGCATGGAACCCACCGCCAGCATATACAGGCGTGAATTACTACTATCTGCCCGATGTAGAAAGTTATTACTATGTGCCAACACACCAATATGTTTACCTTGATGGCGGCCAATGGGTATTCAGACCAGCTTTACCGCCCCGCTACGCCAGTTATGACATCCGCAGCGGCTATAAAGTAGCTGTTAACAGGCCCAGGGCATACACTTATTATAATGTTGACCGTACCCGCTATGCACGTTACAAGGGCGTACGCAACGTAATTGTCCGCGATCATTACCACACCAGGGTAGTAAACCGTACCGCTGTGCATGCCAAACCAAGAGCAATTACCCGTACAAGGGTTGTAAACCATACCCGTGTTGTACACGCCAGGCCGCAGCATGCCCGTGCTGCACAGCACAAGGCCAATAACGGCCAGCATAAAGGACACGACAAACACTAAGCATATACACGCTATAATAAAAAGACTGCCATTAGGTGGTCTTTTTTTGTTTATAGGGTGTTGTAAATGTTTGTAGTTAAATTATTTGGGGGGGACGTTACCGCCGATTGGCGGTCGGGCTATGCGCTACTACACAAGGCCTCAAACCCGGGCCGGTATCCGCTTCTATCCCTAACGCATTTGTTTGAACCGTGATTTTTAGGATTTTAGGAATCAAAAGCTTTCATTTTTCCCAAAGTGTCAGCAGAACAGCTTCGGGCGAAAACGGGCAAAACTATGCGGGTTTGTGCGGCTGCAGGGCATAGGAAGTTTTTGCATGCGTAGGGTATGCGGGTGAGGGCAAAATAATTCCAGCCCAGGTTTTGGCGGTTTTGCAGGGCAAAGGCCTTGAGCGCAAAGAAGCATTTCTGCTGACTTGATTTTTGGTTACTTTTCATCAAGGAAAAGTAACTAGGCCCTCCCGCGGCCATGAGCGGGGCCAATGTTGTCGATTACTGCATAATATCGTTAGAACCTGTATAGATGCGAAATAGCTACGTCGTTCCAACACCAATTGAGTGGCACGAAGCAAGCCCAAACTCTACAAAGTGGCCCGGCTAATCGGGGATTGCTTCGTACCTACCTATGACGTATTCGATTTTCAAGATGTAAAGGCCCTGTCAGTCTGAGCCTGTCGAAGACTCGCGCGGAGAGGCCTTTGCCCGCTATGCTTCGACAGGCTCAGCATGACAGCCCTTTTAGCAACGTCATGTCCCCTTCAGAGTTTCGCGAAATTTTACCACTCGCAATGACGGTTCTTTTTATCTTAATATCTTAGTCATAAACCGTGATATGTGGAGAACTTGCTTTATAGCTTACCCCACAAAACTCTTCGCCTTTGCCAAAGCATTATCCAAACCACTCACATCGCTGCCGCCAGCAGTTGCAAAAAATGGCTGACCACCGCCGCCGCCTTTTACTTCTTTGGCTAACTCTTTTACGATGTTACCGGCATGCAGGCCTTTTTCCTTTACCAGGTTTTCGGCAATCATTACGGTGATGCTTGGTTTGCCGTCGAAATCGGCAGCAAGCACCAGGAACAGGTTGGGTACGATATCTTTTAACTGGTAAGCCAGGTTTTTAACGGCCTCGGCGTTTGGCAAAGCCACTTTTTGAGCTATAAAGTTGACGCCATTTATAGCTTCGGCTTTTTGAGCCAGCTCATTTTTTAAGCCCGATGATTTTTCAAGGATAGATTTCTCGATCTCCTTTTTCAGCTTGCTGTTTTCATCCAGTAGGCTTTCCACGCTTTTTGACAGATCTTTTGGATTTTTAAGCAGATCCTTCAGCTGGTTAATCAGGAGGCTTTGGGTGGTGATATAAACCTCGGCAGCTACCCCCGTAATAGCCTCAATACGGCGAACCCCGGCGGCTACAGCGCTTTCGGTAATAATTTTGAAGAAACCTATTTGCCCGGTAGCCTGTACGTGCGTGCCGCCGCAAAGCTCCTTGCTAAATTCATCTTCGAAGGTAATTACACGTACATACTCGCCATATTTTTCGCCAAACAGGGCCGTTACACCACTGGTGATGGCCTCGGCATATAATACGCTGCGTTCTTCTTTCAGCGGGATGTTCTGGCGCACCTTTTGGTTCACGATAGCTTCTATCTGCCCCAGTTCCTCATCGGTAACTTTGGCAAAGTGCGAAAAATCAAAACGCAGGTAATCGCTGTTTACCAGTGAGCCTTTTTGATTAACGTGACTGCCCAAAACCTGTTTCAATGCGGCATGCAGCAGGTGCGTAGCCGAGTGGTTGGCATTGGTTTGTCCCCGTAAAGCAGGATCAACAATAGCAGTTAAAGCATCGTCGATATCCTCGGGCAGTTCATCTACATAATGAACCGTAAGGCCGTTCTCTTTCCTGGTATCGGTTACCAAAACAATCTCGCCATCAGGGAAAACAAGTTCGCCCTTATCCCCTACCTGGCCACCGCTCTCGGCGTAGAAAGGTGTTTTATCAAGCACAATCTGGTATTGCTCTTTACCCTTAGCCGTTACCTTGCGGTATTTCACCACATGGGCAACAGTTTCTGTTTCATCGTAGCCGGTGAAGATGGAGGTTTCGTCTTCTTTTAGGATGATCCAGTCGCCGGTATCAATGGCTCCGGCGGAGCGGGAACGCGTTTTTTGTTCTTGAAGAGCAGCTTCATAGGCTTCCATATTTACAGTCCAACCTATTTCACGAGCCATTAACTCGGTTAAATCGATTGGGAAACCATAAGTATCCGATAATTCAAAAGCTATCTTTCCGGGTATAGTTTTGGACATCAATTCATCAAAATTATCGTCTTGCCCACTGGTACCATGTTTAATATTTTTGTCGAAAATAACAAAGACTTTCTGATCCTTGTCTGTTTTCCCAACCATGGTTGTATATTCTTTGAAAATCTTTATACCTGCTGCTAGTGTTCTCAAGAAAGAAATCTCCTCCTCCAAAATCACTTTCTGCACAAAATCCTTTTGACTATACAAATTATCAAACACCCCTTTAAACTGGTTAGCCAACAAAGGCACCAACTGGTTAAAGAAAGGCTCTTTAAACTCTAATGTTTGATAGCTGTAACGCACAGCACGGCGTAAAATCCTGCGGATAACATAACCTGCTTTATTACTTGCCGGCAGCTGCCCATCGGCAATGGCAAAGCTGATGGCGCGAATATGGTCGGCTAATACGCGCATGGCAACGGCTTCGTTCCAGCCGGCATCGCCGGGCTTGGTTGCGCTGTTGTAGGTTTTGCCGCTCTTTTCAGCAATGAACTGGATCATCGGCTGAAAAATGTCGCTATCATAGTTTGATGTTTTGCCCTGCAGCACGCGTACCAAACGCTCAAAACCCATACCTGTATCTACGTGTTTGGCAGGCAATGGCTGCAATGCACCGCCTTTTAAGCGGTTAAACTGCATAAATACATTGTTCCAGATCTCAATCACCTGGTCATGGTCGGCATTTACAAGGATTACTCCGCTCACTTCAGCACGCTCGCTATCGGGGCGGCTATCGTAGTGGATTTCGGAACACGGGCCGCAGGGCCCGGTTTCGCCCATTTCCCAGAAGTTGTCCTTTTTGTTTCCGGGGAGAATATGATCTTCGGCAACCAGGGCTTTCCACAGGTCGTAAGTTTCGGTATCTTTTTCAAGGCCATCCTTTTCGTCACCTTTAAAATAGGTAACATACAGGCGGTCTTTAGGTAATTTATAAACTTCGGTCAACAGCTCCCAGCTCCAGGCAATGGCTTCTTTTTTAAAGTAATCGCCAAAGCTCCAGTTACCCAGCATCTCGAACATGGTATGGTGATAGGTATCAATGCCTACTTCCTCCAGGTCGTTATGCTTACCACTTACGCGCAGGCAGCGTTGGGTATCGGCAACGCGGGATGCTTTTGCAGGTGCTTCGCCCAAAAATATATCTTTAAACTGGTTCATCCCAGCGTTGGTGAACATCAGGGTTGGGTCGTTTTTTATTACAATTGGAGCAGAAGGAACGATGATATGTCCCTTGGAAACAAAAAAATCAAGAAAAGCCTGGCGTATTTCGGTAGCTGTCATAGTATATTATAATTGTAATATCGAAAACAAAGTTGAAGTGCAAAAGTGTGAATTTTTGTGTAGTAATGTATAGTTATATGAGATGAATTAAG
>NZ_JBFUKF010000059.1:0-20078 GCF_056400985.1 Mucilaginibacter sp. P4_G9
CCGCAGTATCAATACAAATTCTGCCCAATGGGTATCATCAGCAAATTTGAGCAGCAGCCTTGATACTTATGCACTTAAGTTTGAAATATCTGTTACAAAAGCATGGTCGGGCGGATCAATTTATATTGTAAAAGATTATGATTGGACTTACCTGGCTGTTTATAACCCATGGAAAAATACCGATGGAACGGTTACCAACTTTACTACAAATGGTTGGCTAACAGTAACAATACCATTGTCGAGCTTTAAAACAAAAGCCAATAATTTAGATGGTACAGGCGATTCTGCTCCTTCGTTATCAAAATTGCTGGGTAGCGGTTCAGGAGGTATTAATTTCATGTTTGTAAATAACGGCACAACGGCTGTAAGTAGCTTTGAAGCCGCTATAGACAACATAAGGATCGAAAAAGTAAAATAAGACAGTTTTTAGTTGGTTAATTAATGTGATGCCAAGGGCCCTTTAAACATGGGGGCCCTGGCATTTTTTATAAAATCTGTAAAAAACTTTACGCAGGCATCATATAAAAGCTAAAAGCAGAATACACAAAGCTGATACTTTGACTACTAATCAATTTGCAAAAAAATAAATATATGACTTTGACCATTCCTTTTAAATATTACCCGTTTTGTCTGTTCGCTTTAGTTGCGTGCAAAGGAAGCAGTAAAACCGAGGTGAAACCCGTAACCACAGATACTACCACTACTAAGGTTATTACCCCGCAAACAAACCCGGCGATTGCCAAATCGGCTGGTTTCTTTTTAGATGACTGGGCCGCAAAAACTTTTACCTTACCTGCTTCTGCTGATGCAGCTAAACCAACCAGTAGTACAACAGTAACTATTAATGTTGATTATAGTAAAGTAATTACAAAGGTTTCTAAATACCWGTTTGGTAATAATACCAACCCGTATATGACCCAAATTGTAACCGAGCCGGTTCTGCTGGGAAATATTAAAACACTTTCGCCAAATATTCTCCGGTTTCCGGGGGGTAATGTAAGCAGCGTTTACTTTTGGGATGGCATAATACCAGCCGATGCGCCTGCCAGCTTATATGATTCAAACGGAAATAGTGTTGCCCCAGGTTATTGGCTGGGTAATAATACGGCAGGCTGGACACTAACTTTAGATAATTATTACAGCGCTTTGCTACAAACAAACAGTACCGGTATAATTACCGTAAATTATAGTTATGCACGCTATGGTACAAGCGCCCACCCCGACCAGGTTGCCGCGCATTTGGCGGCCCAATGGGTGCGTTATGATAAGGGGCGCACAAAATACTGGGAAATAGGGAATGAAAGCGGCGGCCCATGGCAGGCAGGCTGGCAAATTGATGTTTCAAAAAACCAGGATGGCCAGCCAAAAATAATTACAGGCGAATTGTATGGCAAGCATTTTAAAGTATTTGCCGATTCTATGCGGAAAGCAGCTACTGAAGTTGGTTCGCAAATTAAAATTGGCGCCCAGTTGGTACAAACCGATCCTGTAAATGCATGGAATGTAGTTGATAAAACCTGGAACTCGGGCTTATTTGCTTCTGCAGGCGGCACCGCTGCCGATTTTTACATTGTACATGATTATTTTACCGGATCTGATAATGAAAACGCGGCAACCATTCTTGCTTCTCCGGTAACGGAGTCTAAATTGATAATGGATTGGATGAATACCACCACAACGCAAGGGGGCGTTCCTTTAAAGCCCATTGCTTTAACAGAGTGGAACCTGTTTGCTACAGGATCAAAACAGATGGTGTCATATATTTCGGGTATGCATGCTACTATGGTTTTAGGCGAATTGATTAAAAATCAGTTTGGTATGGCATCCCGGTGGGACCTGGCAAATGGCTGGGGTACAAATGGCGATGATCATGGCATGTTTAACCAGGGCGATGAACCCGATGGGGTAAGCAAATGGAATCCAAGGCCTTCTTTTTATTACATGTATTTTTTTCAGAAATATTTTGGCGATAGAATGGTTAGTTCTACAGTAACAAGCAGCAGCGATGTGCTGAGTTATGCATCCTCGTTTACCTCCGGAGAAGCAGGGGTAGTGGTAGTTAACAACGGCTCATCAGCACAAACAGTAAGCATCAATATAAATAACTTCGCAGCAGGCAGCCGGTATTACTATTATACATTTACCGGCGGCACAGATAACGGCGAGTTTTCGCGCAAGGTTTATATTAATGGCAACGGACCTACCGGTGTGGCCGGCGGGCCTGCAAACTTTTTAACGCTTGCAGCCAGCTCAGCAACAATTTCGGGTGGTATAAAAGTGTCCGTACCAGCCAAGTCTGTTATATTTTTAGTTGCCCAGGGCAAAAAATAACCTGGTAGGGTTAAATGAAAATCAATAAACAAGCCGCCGTTTCGGGCCGTGAACAAAT
The DNA here is from genome assembly GCF_056400985.1 of Mucilaginibacter sp. P4_G9. NCBI lineage: Bacteria > Pseudomonadati > Bacteroidota > Sphingobacteriia > Sphingobacteriales > Sphingobacteriaceae > Mucilaginibacter > Mucilaginibacter sp. P4_G9. Next base: position 2,390 of record NZ_JBFUKF010000059.1, read on the forward strand.
AGATAATTAATGTGGGCCGCCTGGCCTTCCAACTAAATTATTTATTACAGATAGAAGAACGAAAGCCGGGTTTTTCGTTCTTCTATCTGTAAAGTCTTTTTTATAAATTGCCACCTTGTTTCCGGTATAATCAATTATATACTTTGCTTTAATGTTTCGTAATCAATGGACTTCCCTTAACCCGTCTTGGTCCATTATGCGCTTGTTTTTTTAAACGGCGCTTAAACGATGTGATAGTTTTTTAATGATGAACCTATTTAGGTGTGCATAATTTTTTATAACCTTGTTTTTTTTACATAAATTTAGAAGTAATTATTAAAAATGGCCATTAAACCAATTCCTAATGAAAGTGAGCTTATACAACAAGTGACTTTAGGCAGCGAAAAGGCCTTTACAAAGTTATTTGATGGCTATTACAAACCTTTAGGCGAATTTGTGTTTAGGTTAACGGAATCCATAGAACTGGCTGAAGAGATTGTTCAGGATGTTTTTATAAAGATCTGGACTAACAGAGGATCCTTAATAGAAATTGACAGTTTTAGTAATTACATCTTCATAATCAGTCGCAATCAAACTTATAATTGTCTTCGTAAAAAGGCTAATGAAAAAATCAGGCAATTAAAATGGGAAAAGGATTTAGAGCATAGTTTAAGCCAGCCAAATGATGCTGAACAGGAAGATTCTTACCGGGCATTGTTAGAAAAAGCGATTGAAAAGCTCCCCCCGCAGCAAAAAAAAGTTTATTTACTAAGCCGGAATGAGCGGCTAAAGCAGGAAGAAATTGCTAAACAACTCAATATCTCGGCCGAAACGGTTAAAAAACACCTAAAACTGGCTACCCGCTTTATAAAAAACAACGTCCTTATTGAAAATAAAGATCTGGTGGTCATGATTTTGCTTACCCCGCTGTTTCTTAAATAAAAAAATGCATTTTTTTTTATCAAACGTTACCCCTTTTTTATTCTTTTTGGGTCTTTAGTGGTATATGACCAAAGTGCATCCCGAAAGATTAAATTATTTATTCCTCAGATATTTCCATAAAACTGCCACTGAAGAAGAGCGGAATGATTTGATGCAGATCATAAATGATCCGTCTAATGAGGATGCGATTGTTGGGCTGATGGAGGAAACCTATGTGTCGCACATTCCGGAAAATGATCCGTTCGCTGAAGGGAAACGGGAAAAAATATTAAATGCGGTGTTTGCAGCTGCGCCCCTGACTACCAATAGTGCAAATAAAAAATCAAACGCCAGGATATTAACTTTATGGGCTAAGTACGCTGCAACAGCTATTTTGCTTTTGGCTGTTGGCTTATATTTTTATAACACTAAGAAGCCTTCAGGCAAGCTTGTCGCTGTAAAAACTTTTAATGATTTTAAACCAGGCGGAAACAAAGCTGTATTAACTCTTTCTAATGGTTCAAAGATTGTATTAAATGATGCAAAAAATGGGAAGCTGGCAGTTCAGGGTAGTGCAGCTGTTGTAAAGCTTACCAACGGGGAACTCCGGTACAATCAAAGCGGAGCTTCTGAGGCATCACCTGTTTATAATACAATGTCGACCCCGCGCGGAGGGCAATATAAGTTACAACTTCCGGATGGTACAGTAGTAATGCTTAACTCCGAATCATCAATTACTTTTCCTATTGCGTTTACAGGTAAAGAAAGAAATGTTTCTATTACCGGAGAAGCATATTTTGAAGTGGCTAAAAATAAAAAAATGCCATTCCACGTAAGCTTTGGCGATCAGAAAGTTGAAGTATTGGGCACTCATTTCAATATAAGTGCCTATAATGATCAGCCGGACTATAAAACTACGCTTTTAGAAGGTTCTGTGAGGATTTCAAGAGGGAAAGAAAATCATTTACTGGTACCCGGACAACAGGCCGTTTATGAGCAGGGTAGTAAAGTGTTTGCGGTTAAAGAGGTTGACACCGAAGACGTTGTTTCATGGAAAAACGGCTTATTCCACTTTGATAATACCGAACTGGACCAGGTTATGCGCCAGCTATCGAGATGGTATAATATTGAAATTGAATACGAGGGTCCTAAACCTGTTTTGAATTTTACCGGGGAGATAAAAAGAGACAATAATCTATCGAGAGTAATTAAAATACTGGAATCAACAGGTGGAATAAAGTTCACCCTCAATCAAAACAAAATAATCGTTCACAAAAAATAATTAACTTTAATAGCCTAATCAGAAAAATATGGAGAAATAAATTACGAAACCAACCAATTAAGGCATCTGAATTAATACCTCCCCGGATTGCGGCCGGGAAGGCAATTGCCCGGATTAACCTGTTAATAACCAATTTACTGCACCAATTATTACTTAACCCAAACATTCAAATGTATGAAACAACTTCTGCATTCTAAAATTCCTGCGCCTTTTTGTCAGGAACGAAAACCAATTAGTCAATATGACAATTATTTAAAACAGGTACTTAGGATTATGAAAATAACGGGTATCCTTTTATTTGTATTCACGCTTCACATCAGTGCAAATACATTGGCGCAAAAGGTTAGCCTTTCCAATGATAAAGCTGATTTAAAGTCGGTTTTAAAGCAATTAAAAAAGCAAACCGGTTTTTTGTTTATGTACAACAACCAGGTTTTCAAAAAAGCTAAACCGGTTACTATACATGCATCAGACATTGAGCTTGGTGAAGCTCTGAACCAGATCTTTAAATCGCAGCCTCTTACTTATGAGCTGGATGAAAATACCATCATTATTAAGGAATTAAACCCGGAAGGGACGACCGATAACAGTGGCAAAATGATTCCCCGCCGTATTACAGGAAAGGTTACCRATAAAGATGGGCTTGCCATACCGGGTGTTACCGTACAGATAAAGGGTTCTGCAACTCTAACTACTACAGCACTCGATGGTACGTTTTCTATAATGGCCGAAAAGGGAAATACGTTACAATTTCGCTTTATCGGATTTGAAACAAAAGAGGTGTTGATTGAAGACCAAACTTCATTAACAATTACACTGACTGAAGAAAAAAGAGGCCTTAATGAAGTAGTGGTTATAGGTTATGGCAGCAGTACCAAAAGGGAACTTACCAGCGCCATTTCAACTGTTAAGGCCGAGCAATTTAACGCCGGCGTAGTATCAAGCCCCGCCGATTTGCTGGAAGGTAAAGTGGCCGGTTTAAATATTACCAGTGACGGTAACCCCAATAGCAAAGCTTCTGTTACGCTCCGGGGGCCATCGTCTATACGTGCAGGCGAAGCTTCTGTGCCATTTTATGTAATAGACGGCGTACCCGGAGCCGATTTTAATTTGCTTGCTCCTTCGGATATTGCTTCAATAGACGTTTTAAAGGATGCCTCTGCCGCGGCAATCTACGGAACCAGGGCTACCAATGGAGTAATCATTGTTACCACCAAAAAAGCAAAAGCGGGCCAGATGAGGATGACATATAACGGTTACGGGGCGTTTGAAAAAGTATCTAACCAGTTTGATGTGGCCAGCGCCGATCAGCTTAGGGCCTATGTAAAAGCTAACGGACAAAGTTTTACGCCGGCAAATGACAATGGCGGAAATACCGATTGGCAAAAAGCCGTTGAACGCAATACCGGCTTTTCGCAAAACCATAACCTTTCGTTTGGCGGCGGTACCGATAAAACTACTTATAACGGAAGTTTAAACTACCTGGATAACCAGGGGATTGTTAAAAGCAGTGGTTTAAAGCGTGTTATCGGCAGGCTTAATATTACCCAAAAAGCGCTGAATGATAAATTGAAACTGGATTTTTCCCTAAGCAATGCGGTTACGAATTCAAGCCTGCTGGTTAATGATATTCCTTTGTCAAGTGCAAATGGCCAAAGTCCGGGATTATTTAAATCAATAGTTCAGTATTTACCTACGCGTACCATTTATAACGCCGACGGAACATTTTATAATGACCCTACTTTAAAACTGGGCTATAACCCCGTTGGCCTTATTACCAATGACACTTATAAGCAAAAAATTAATTTGTTACTGGGCAACGTGCGTGGTGAGTTGATATTACCTGCCGGTTTGCTTTACAATTTTAACTTAGCTTACCAGGAAACCAATACCAATAACAACACTTATTATAATTCGGCATCTGAGCTTGCTCCAAGTCTTAACGGTAAAGCCATCCGGTCAACTTATCAAGACACTAAAAAGTTGTTTGAAAACTATTTAACATATGCTCATAACTGGAGTGATATCCACAACTTTAAAGTGTTGTTTGGTTATTCTATAGACCAGACAACTAAAGGAAACGGTTTTCAATCAACTAATCAAAATTTTATTTCTGATGCTACCGGCTACAGTAACCTGGCACTGGGTACGCCGGCTGCCGGCTACCGGGTTGATTATGGAGGTGTTAACGAGGAAACTTTGCGTTTGATATCATTTTATTCGCGCCTTAATTACAGYTACAAAGGTAAATACCTTTTGCAGGCGTCGGTACGTCGCGATGGATCAAACGCTTTTGGTACCAACAAACGTTGGGGGTATTTCCCTGCTGCGTCTGCTGCATGGCGCGTGATCGACGAAGGTTTCATGAAATCGCAATCATTGTTTGATGATCTGAAACTGAGGGTAGGATACGGTAAAACTGGTAACTCATTAGGCTTCTCGCCATATACGCCTATAACGCTTTATGGCACCACAGGCAGTTTTTATTACAACGGTGCTTATATAGGTGCTATTGGTGTAACCCAAAACCCGAATCCGGATTTGAAGTGGGAAAGTACCGGCACACTAAATGGCGGTATTGATTTCTCTATATTAAAAGGACGTTTGGGCGGTTCGGTTGATATCTATAATAAAAAGACAACCGATATGATAACCAGCGTTCCAGTACCGCTTATTAATAACTTTGTAAATTACAAGGTTATGAATGTAGGCAGTATGACCAATAAAGGGGTGGAGATAGCACTTAACGGAACTCCTATAAAATTAAAGCACTTTACCTGGAGCAGCTACGGCAACATTTCGTTTAATAAAAACAAGATCACAGCCCTTGCCCCAAATCTATCTAAAATATATAGAGGCGACCCTGAAGGGCCTGGCCAAAGCGGGATAAACGTATCCATCATTGAAGCCGGGTATCCGCTTGGTGAGTTTTATACCCTGAAATACCTTGGCCGCCCCAATGGCGTATCAACATTTTTAGGCGCCAATGGCCAGCCAACCACTACGCCTACAAGTGCCGATCAAACCTATGCGGGTAATGCACAGCCAACTTATACATTTGGTTTGGGTAACGATTTTACATATAAAAACTTTAGCCTAAATTTCTTTTTCAGAGGGCAGGGTGGCAATAAAATCATGAACGCGTCTTTGGCCAGCTTTAACCAGCCAACCCAGGCTTCGGCGCACGGCGTGCCTACCTTAACATTAAGCGAGCCGGGTACCGATGTTAACGCCAACTTGTATTCAACACGATATCTTGAAAGTGGCGCGTTTATCAGGTTAAGTAACGCAACCCTTGCTTACAAATTTAATGTTTCAGGTAATTATGTACATGGCATCCGCTTGTATGTTACCGGTACCAACTTATTTATTATCACCAAATACAAAGGGGTTGATCCCGAGTTGAATTTGAACATCGATAATCAGGCAAGCGGCCAGTTTATCGGCGTTGATAGTAATAATTTTTATCCAAAAACAAGGAGTTTCCTTGCCGGTATCCAAGTTGATTTATAATAACCATTAACCTAACAGACATGAATAATTTAAAAAGATATATAAAACCTGGCCTTGTAGCCATGGTTATTGGGGCAATTTACCTTTCGGGTTGTACAAAATTAGATATTACACCTAAATCGGCGCTTACCCCGTCTATTTTTCCAACTACACCCGCTCAGTATGTAGCTGCCACAGGGCCTATTTACACCTCATTCCGTGGGGCGCCGGGCAGGCAGTACTGGCTATTGCAAAATTTAAGTACGGACGAATGTGTGCTGGTAGCCCGTGGAGGTAACTGGCTTGACGGTGGCACCTATTCAACCGTGAACCTGCACACCGTAACACCCGATAACGGTATGACAGAAACCTGCTGGCAGTGGGGTTACGGAACAATAAGTTTATGTAACCAGGTATTATCATTATTTGATGCAACACCTGCAAGCGATGCCAAAAAACAAACCCTTGCCGAAATTAAAACCATGAGGGCATTGTCCTACTTTTATTTGATGGACCTTTTTGGAAATGTGCCCATCAGTAAAAAGTTTGGTGATACCACCAACCTGGGTACCCAGCCAAGAGCGGCGGTGTTTGCATTTATCGAAAGCGAATTATTGGCGCAAATTCCAGACCTGAGCGCTACTGCAGGGGTTACAACGTATGGCAGGCCAACCAAAGGTTTAGCGTACGCAATACTTGCAAAAATGTATCTTAATGCGCAATACTACATTGGCACGCCAAGATATCAGGACGCGGTTACCATGTGCGATAATGTTATACAGACCGGTCAATACGCGTTGGATGCCGATTATTTGGGCATGTTTAAACCCAACAATGGCCCACAAATTAAGGATTTTATTTTTGCAGTACCTTTTGATGGTGTGCAGGCGCAGGGACAGTATTATGCCCGCTGGACGCTTAACCCTAATTTGAAAAATAAGTATAAAATGCCTTACACACCAGATGGCCCTGTGTATACTTACAAAGAGTATTATGCCTTGTTTAACGATGCTAATGACATCCGTAAAAAACAATACCTGGTTGGCAAGCAATACAACAATGATGGCACGCCTATAAATATTACTACAACCAATATAGGGCTTGATGCAAGCTATAGCGGCCCAAATCCCAATGCTCCGGTTGTACATCAGTTAGAGTTTACCCCTGATATCGTTTGGAAAAACCCTGCAACTTTTGATATTGGCAATGATGAACTTGCCAACGAAGAAGGCTATAGGAACAACAAATTTTATCCGGACAGCTTAAATACAGATCGTAACCAAGGCAATGATGTCCCGATGTTTAGGTATGCCGATGTTTTGTTAGAGAAAGCAGAAGCCATTTTAAGAGGAGCCACTGCAACCAACGGCGATTCGCCATTATCATTGGTTAACCAGGTAAGGGCGCGTGCCAAAGCATCGCCATTGGCTGCTGTAACCTTGCAGGATATTTTAGATGAGCGCGGCAGGGAACTGGCAATGGAAATGTGGCGCCGTAATGATATGATACGCTTTGGACAGTTTGAGAAATCCTGGGGCATTAAAACAGATGCCAACCCCGCCAAGCGGATTTTTCCAATACCAAGACCCGAAATGCAGTTAAACCCCAAGCTGATACAAAATCCGGGTTATTAATAACCAATATGTTAAATCCCCCAGTCTTGTAAAGATTGGGGGATTTATCTTGCTTATAGGCTTTGAATCTTCCACTAATCAAAAGATGAGATCAATACTATTAATTATTTTTTTTGCGCTGCTGATTAATTCAGCAGAAGCCAAAAACACGATCATCAACATCAAGAAGCTTGGCGCTGTAGCAGATGGTAAAACAGATAATACGGTTTCTATCCAGAAAGCCATTGATATGGTCAATAAGGCAGGCGGGGGTACAGTACTTGTACCGGCGGGTAAATTTATTACTGGTGTAATTTATCTGAAATCAAATGTAGACCTTCATCTTGGCACAGGGGCTGTATTGCTGGCATCCGCTAAACGGATTGCTTACGGGCCCGGGAAAGCTTCTCCTTTAATTTGTGCTGATGAGCAGCAAAATGTATCAATTACAGGCAAAGGTATTATAGACGGAAACGGTGATGAACTGTTAAAGGACATCTATAAAATGCTAAAAGATGGCACATTAAAAGATTCGGAATGGCAAACCTATAACGACTGGCACCAGATGCGGCCCGAAGAAAATAACCGGCCGAAACTGATCATGTTTAAAAGCTGCAGTCACATCGCCATCAAAAATATTACCATCAAAAACGGGTTATGCTGGATCCAGGACTACAGGAGCTGTACCGATATGATTATTGACAGTATCAGCGTAATTAGCAATACTTTCTTAAATAACGATGGTATCGACCTTGTTGATTGTGAAAATGTAAGGCTTACCAATAGCTTTTTTAATGTCGCCGATGATGGCATTTGCCTTAAATCGCATGATCCGCAAGGCGCCTGCGAAAACATATATATAGCTAATTGTAAAATACGCTCAAGCGCCAGCGCCTTTAAAATGGGGACAGCATCGTTTGGGGGATTTAAGAAGATAACCGTTCGCAACATTTATGTATATGATACGTTTCGGTCGGCAATTGCCATTGAATCTGTAGATGGCGCCATAATCCAGGATATTGATATCCGCAATATAACTGCAAAAAACACAGGTAATGCCATATTCATCCGCCTGGGTAAGCGCAATAAAAAAAGCCCCCCGGGTAAAATCAGCAATGTATTTATAGCAAATGTTAAAGTTGATATCCCTGCCGGAAAACCGGATGCCGGTTACCATATGGAAGGACCCGCGGAGTTATTCCCCCATAACGCCTTCCCTTCTTCTATCATGGGCTTGCCAGGTTACAATGTTTCCGGGGTAACCCTTCAGGACATTGACATCATTTACCGGGGCCATGCCAAAAAAAATGTAGCTTATTTCAACGCAGATACCCTGGTTAAAGTGCCGGAAAAAGCTGAGGCTTATCCGGAATTTTCAATGTTTGGTGAATTGCCTGCCTCCGGCCTTTACGTACGACATGCCGAAGGTATAACGATTAAAAATATGCGGATGAATTATGCCGGCGAAGATTTTAGGAGTCCATTCATTTTTGATGACGTAGATAAGCTAAATCTTAGCAAAATAAATGTTATCAACTCAAAGGTGGTTCCTGTAATTATTTTAAACAATGTAAGGCACCCATTGCTAAACGACCGGTTTATGACAGAGGCTAAAAACACGCTGAAAATACAATAACCCGGCCCAAAGATTATATCTTGATATATTGCCAATAAAAAATTGCCTATTTCCATGAAAAAAATATACAGCCTTAAATATTTACTTGTTGCGCTTATTTGCAGTATTGCAGTAAAAACAAAGGCACAGCTAAATATTAAATCGTCCCACGCGCTCATCAACAGGGTCGTTCCGGCTCATGCTAAAATGTTTGTGGTTGAAGCATTGGAAAACAATAATTCCAAAGATACTTTTGAGGTTGAAGGCGCAAACGGGAAAATAGTTTTACGTGGTAATAATGGTGTTGCTGTAGCTTCAGCCCTGTATTATTATTTAACGGAATATACTCATTGCCAGGTCACCTGGAATGGTACAAATTTAAATTTGCCACAACAGCTTCCTGTTCCTGATCATAAAACAAAAAAAAGCAGCCCATATGACTACCGGTACTATTTAAACTATTGCACTTACAGCTATAGCATGAGCTGGTGGGATTGGAAACGGTGGGAAAAAGAAATAGATTGGATGGCGATGCATGGAATCAACATGCCCTTGGCCATTACCGGGCAGGAGTACGTTTGGAACAAGGTTTATACCGACATGGGCTTTAGCAGGGCCGATATGCAGAACTTTTTTACCGGACCTGCTTACTTTGGCTGGTTTTACATGGGTAACGTAGATAAATGGGAAGGACCATTACCGCAAAGCTGGATAATCAATCATAAAGACCTGCAGCTAAAAATATTAAAAAGAGAACGGGAATTGGGTATAAAACCGGTATTGCCCGCATTTACGGGCCATGTGCCGGCATCATTTAAAACACGGTTCCCTAAGGCAAAGCTTAAAAAAACCAACTGGAAAAACGGTTTTGAGGATACTTATATACTGGATGCCAAAGATCCTCTTTTTGCCGAAATTGGTAAAAAATTTATAGAAGAACAAACCAGGGTCTATGGAACAGATCACCTGTATTCGGCAGATACATTTAATGAGAACGAGCCGCCTTCCAATGACTCTACCTTCCTGTCAGAATTAAGTGCGCGGGTGTATGATGGCATGAAGGGCGCCGACCCTAAAGCTGTTTGGGTGATGCAGGGCTGGCTGTTTTTCAGCGACAGGGAGTTTTGGCACGATGAGCAGATCAGGGCTTTGCTGAGCGCCGTGCCAAATGAGCATATGATCATCCTGGATTTGAATACTGATTTTGAACCGATCTGGAAGCGTACGAGTGCTTTCTTCGGTAAACCCTGGATCTGGAACATGCTTCATAATTATGGCGGCAATAATAGCTTGTTTGGCAGGATGGATGCCGTCGCTAAAGAACCCGCCACGGCTCTGCATGATCCGGCTTCCGGTAAAATGGTTGGTATAGGTTTAACTATGGAAGCAATTGAGCAAACGCCTGTACTGTACGAGTTAATGATGCAGAACACATGGCAGGATAAGCCTGTTAACCTGGATGAATGGTTACCCCAATATATTTATAATCGATATGGTGTTAAAAATACCGACGCGTTGGATGCATGGAAAACCCTGAGGTTAACTGTGTTTAACGGGAAAGCTATTCGTGATGGTGCCGAGTCGATTATTACCGGGCGGCCCACGCTTGATTCTGCTGCAGTATGGACCCGTACAAGACTAAATTATAACCGTGCAGATCTGCTGCCGGCCTGGGATAAATTAATCTCTGCAGCGCCGGCTTGCCGTAAAAGTAGCGGTTTTAATTATGACCTGGTTGACTTAACACGCCAGGTATTGGCAAATTACGCCCGCCCATTACAGGTAAAATGGGTAAATGCTTATCGGGATAAAGATATTAACACATTCAATAAAGCAGCGGCTGATTACCTGGAGTTGATTACGGATATGGATAAGTTATTAGCAACCCGTAAAGATTTTTTATTGGGCCCCTGGATAGCGGATGCCAGGAGTTGGGGTACAAATTCGGCAGAGAAAAAACTTTACGAACGTAATGCACGAAACCTGGTAACACTCTGGGGAGATAAAAACAGTCCGTTACATGAATACTCCTGCCGCCAGTGGAGTGGGTTGCTGAATGATTTTTACAAAGTAAGGTGGCAACGATTTTTTGAGGTGCTTAGCAAGTCGATAATTGATAAACAGGAGCCAGACCTTAAAGCTTTTGACAAAAACATAAGCGAATGGGAGTGGACCTGGGTTAACACCAGCAAAAGTTATCCCGTTATTACTTCAGGTAATAGTGTGGATACAGCGGTGCAGCTCTATAAAAAGTATAGGAAAGTAATGGGCGAAGATTTAAAATAAGGTAAAATGAATAAGGATGTTGAGCCCGGTAAAATAGTTGGCAAATCAAAACCCGCGCGATTGATGTCGCTTGATGCTTTACGTGGCTTTGATATGTTTTGGATCATGAGTGGTGAAGGCGTAATTCATACGCTGGCAAAAGCAACCGGCTGGCCCTTGTTGCTATGGATGTCGGGCCAGCTGCACCATACAACGTGGAATGGAATAACTTTTTACGACATGATCTTCCCTTTGTTCTTATTCATAGCAGGAATCTCTATGCCATACTCTATGAATAACAAAACCGGGCAATATGGTGTCACAGATGCATACCTGTTGCCTTACAAGGCAAAAAAAGAGATCTACAAATCCATGATCAGGCGTACTTTGATCTTGATTTTTTTAGGCATAGTGGTTAATGGATTGTTCAAATTCAACGGGTTTGAAAACACACGCTTTGCCAGTGTTTTAGGCAGAATAGGTTTGGCATGGTTCTTTGCAGGTCTCATCTATTTAAATTTTAACCGTAAAGGGCAGATTATTTGGTTTTGCGCCTTACTTGTAGGTTATTGGGCAGCTATGACACTCATTCCTGTTCCCGGTTACGGAGCCGGCGTTTTGACCATGGATGGAAGCCTCGAATCGTATGTTGATCGTTTGTTGTTACCCGGCAGGCTTCATGATAAGGTTCACGACCCTGAAGGAATTTTATCAACCATTCCGGCTATTGGAACCGCGCTCATGGGTATATTAACCGGAACATTTTTAAAGTATGAATCATCAAACTGGCCGATGTGGAAAAAGGGGATATTTCTTTTCTTCGCAGGTTTAATCTTTATCGTATTCGGCTTGTTATGGGATTTGGTTTTTCCAATCAATAAACGGCTTTGGACAAGCTCTTTCGTGTTGTTTGTGGGAGGATGGAGCCTTGTTCTTTTTTCAATTTTCTATTTGATTATTGATGTAGCAGGTTATCGTAAATGGGCTTTTCCGTTTGTACTTATAGGATTAAACTCTATACTTATTTACCTCGCATCAGAAGGCATAATCGATTTTCAGCACAGCGCCAATTATTTTTTTGGCGGGTTAATTCACCATTTATCCCTTAACTGGCAGGCGTTTGCCCAGGCGTTATCTATAGTGATTGTCCAAATGGCTTTACTCTACCTTTTGTTCAGGTACAAAGTGTTTTTAAAAGTTTGATTTTTAGCGAAAAGTACAACCCGCCACAACGATATTTTATTAATCTTCAAACAGCTTCTTATTGTAGTTTTTTGGACGACGACCTGGCTATCAGTTCGGTATCAACCCGTTCAGTGATGAACTCTTCAACAGGCCATTTGCTTTCGATGGTTTTTATGAGCATTTCTGTAGCAATTTGCCCTATCTGAAACGCCGGTTGACGTACAACGGTTAATGGAGGATCAAATAACTCAACCACATCAGAGTTAGTGAAACCTGCCAAAGCGACATCTCCTGGTATTTTGATCCCCAGCTTTTTTAATATGGATACGCAGCTGATGGTAAGCCGGTCGGCGCCTATGAAAATAGCTTCGGGGCGGTCGTCCATAGCTAACAGGGCTTTTACGGCAAGTTCAATTTCGTCATAAATCATCCCGCCATGCTCGCAATGTTTTAAATACCCCGGCTTAAATTCAAGGCCGTGTTTATCAAGCGCGGCTTTAAAGCCATCAAATCTTTCGTGGGTTATTGATAAGTTATTTGAGCTGGTAAGGTGGGCTATTTTTTTAAAGCCGGAGTTTATTAAAAGTTCGGTGGCATCAAATGATCCTTTAAAGTTGTTTGCAATTACCTTATGGGTATTAATATCGGCTGCAACCCTGTCAAAAAATACAATAGGAAACCCTTTCTCATGTAAATATTTGTATTGTGAGGTATCGGTTGTTTGGGCTGACAGGGAAACCAGTAATCCATCTACATGCCTTGAAAGCAAGTGCTGCACGTTAACCGTTTCCCGGTCAAACGATTCGTGCGTTTGCGTAATAATAACGTGATAACCAAGATTATAGGCAATTGACTCGATGCCATTGATGGCCTGCGAGAAATAATCATTGGCTACCTCGCACACCACAACACCTATTGAATGGCTTTTTTGGTCTTTAAGACTTAACGCTATAGGATTTGGGCGGTAATTTACCTTTTCTGCATACTCCTGGACAAGCTTTTTAGTTTCGGCGCCAATTTCATAGCTGCCTTTTAACGCCCTTGATACAGTAGATGTTGATACACCCAAAGCTTTCGCTATGTCCTTAATGGTATAAGATTCAAACATAATTTGGTTTCCTGATCCTGCAAATTACGGTAAGATCAAACGTTTTCAAATATTAAGAAATTATTTTACGGCTAAGTTATTGTAAAAACCGGGATTTTGYCGTGTTTACCCGCAACTGTTAAACTCCGCAAACGTTACTGGGAACGATTGCGTGGTTTTAGTTGGTTAAATCCTTTTTTTTGTAGTTAAGAGCCGTTAATCTTGTTTAGGAATTTTACATGGACGCTGTTAAATAGATAGCCCTGGATAAATTCGTCACCAATTATAAGGCGTTAAAAATCTTACCTATACAAAGCATGTCGTTAATAAAAGTATCATTTAGTATTGCAGCCATGTTTGCAGCAGGTTTACTGACTGCATTTGCACAGGGACCACCGTATTCGTGGCAACATTTGCCACATGTAAATATGCCGGTATTTAAAAAGGATACCATTAATGTTTTAAAATACGGCGCAAAGCCCGATGGCATCACGCTAAATACAGCAAATATTAATAAAGCAATTGCCGCCTGCAGTGCAAAAGGAGGTGGGGTAGTGCTTATTCCGCAAGGTTTATGGCTCACCGGCCCCCTGGTATTGCAAAGTAATGTAAACTTACATGTTAGCAGGGCTGCATTACTGCAGTTTACCGACGATAAAAATCAGTATAAATTAATTGAAGGGAATTATGAAGGGCATGCCGCTGTGCGTAACGAGTCGCCTATATCGGGTACCAACCTGCAAAATATAGCCATTACCGGCGATGGTATTATCGACGGGCATGGCGAGGTTTGGCGTGCCATCGGCAAAGACAGGCTTACCGAAAACGAGTGGAAAAAGCTGGTGGCCAGCGGCGGTGTTGTAAGCGAAAACGGCAAATCATGGTATCCCTCAGAAAGCTTTATGAATGGTGTTAAAACACCCGGGGCCGGTGTACTTGGTCAAGGGAAAACCATTAAGGATAATGAATCACTGAAGGATTTCTTCCGACCGAATATGCTGGTACTTACTAATTGTAAAAATGTATTGCTGCAAGGGGTTACACTTCAAAATTCACCCGCATGGGATATTCATACTTTGTTGTGCGAACACCTTACCGTGCAAAATGTACGCGTGAGAAATGCGTGGAACGCGCAGAACGGTGATGGGATTGATGTGGAATCATGTAAAAATGTACTGATAGAAGGCAGCACATTTGATGCCGGCGACGATGGCATTTGTATCAAATCCGGCCGTGATGAAGAGGGCCGTAAGAGGGGTAAACCAACGGAAAATGTTATTGTAAGAAACAATGTTGTTTACCGCGCGCATGGCGGTTTTGTAATTGGCAGTGAAATGTCGGGCGGCGCCCGCAATATTTTCGTGTCCGATTGTACGTTTATTGGTACCGATATTGGCCTCAGGTTTAAAACTACCCGCGGCCGGGGTGGGGTGGTCGAAAATATTTTTATCAAAAACATCAGCATGAAAGATATACTTCATGAGTCTATACTTTTTGATATGTATTACGGTGGTAAATCACCGGGGGAATCAGATGAGGTTAACGACCAGTCGAATTTCCCGGTAACAGCAGCTACACCCGCGTTCCGCAATTTTTATGTGAACAACGTAGCCTGCAACGGAGCCGAAAAAGCCATTATGATACGCGGCCTGCCCGAAATGAGCATTAAAGGCATCCATATCGAAAACAGCATATTCAAAACAAGCGATGGTATTGATATTATTGAAGCGCAAAACATCAGCCTTAAAAATGTGCACCTGGATAGTAAAAATACCAGCCCGCTTATTAATATTAAAAATGGCAGCAGCATAATTCTTAGCGGCATAACGTATAACCAGGCGCAATTACTGCTTAAAATAGCAGGCAAAAAATCGGCGCAGGTACAGTTGTTAAATACCGATGCCTCAAAGGCTAAAAATAAAGCTGAGTTTGGCCCTGGTGCTCAAAGTAGTTCACTTATAACAGCAAAATAATGAGGAAGTTATACCTGCTGATATTGAGCCTGGTGATGCCTGCTATGTTGCTGGCACAGGCTGTTACCTATCCCAATCATTTTACAGTGGCACAGGATGGCAGCGGTGACTTTAAAACTATACAGGAGGCCGTAAACGCTGTGCGCGACCTGTCGCAGCAGCAGGTTTCCATTTTTATAAAAAAAGGGGTATATAACGAAAAACTGGTTATCCCATCGTGGAAAGCCAGGATCTCTTTAATTGGCGAGGATAAAGAGCATACCATCATCACCAATAGCGATTTCTCGGGAAAGGCAAATCCGCAGGGTAAGGATGCTTTTGGTAAAAACAACTTTACCACCTATACATCATACACAGTTTTAGTGCAGGGTAATGATTTTATTGCCGAAAACCTTACCATAACCAATGCTGCGGGGGAGGTTGGCCAGGCCGTAGCCTTACACATTGAAGGCGACAGGTGTGCCGTGATCAACTGCCGTTTGCTGGGCAACCAGGACACCCTATATGCGGCTACAGAAGGCAGCCGCCAGTTTTATAAAGATTGCTATATTGAAGGTACAACCGATTTTATATTTGGCGAAGCCACAGCAGTATTTCAGCATTGCATTATCAACAGCATTAAAAACTCATTCATTACAGCCCCTTCAACAACTCCGCGCCAGCGATTCGGATTTGTGTTTTTTGACTGCACACTTGTACCTGCGGATACGAGCGTTACAAAAGTTTACCTGGGCCGCCCGTGGCGCCCCTATGGTAAAACTGTTTACATTAATACAAATATGGGCAACCATATACTTAAGGAAGGTTGGGACAACTGGCGCAATCCGGAAAATGAGAAGACCGCGTTTTTTGCCGAATACCAGTCAAAAGGTAATGGTGGAGAGGCAAAAGGACGCGTACCGTGGTCGCACCAGCTGAGTGCGGTTGATTTTAAAAAATATACTACAAAAAATATCCTGGCCGGTAATGATAACTGGGATGTTTCAACCATAAAATAACCTTAAAATGAAGAAGATATTTTTGTTATTTACCTTTATCCTGCAAGGATTATTGCTTCGGGCACAGGAGCAGCCCTGGTCTCAGCGCATGGCTGCCACAGTTATGCATATCTGGAAAGATTCGTTGCCCGGTGGTAATTGGTCGTACGACCAGGGAATAGTTTTGCAGGGCATGCAAAGCGTTTGGCAGCAAAGTGCCAACGGCGAATATTTTAGCTATATACAACGTGCTGCAGATAGGTATGTTACCGCAGATGGTACTATCCGCACGTATAAAGCGGATGATTTTAACCTTGATAATATTTTAATGGGCCGCAGCCTCATCATGCTTTACCGGGTTTTAAATAGCCCAAAGTATTACAAGGCGGCCACTCTGTTGCGTAAACAGATAGACAAGCAACCCCGCGTACCCGAAGGCGGTTTCTGGCATAAAAAAAGGTACCCAAACCAGATGTGGCTGGATGGCCTGTACATGGCCGAACCTTTTTATGCAGAATATGCCACGGAGTTTCACCAGGAAAATGATTTTGATGATATAACCAGCCAGTTCATCCTGATGGAAAAAAACGCCCGCGATTCTAAAACGGGGTTGCTGTACCATGCCTGGGATCAAAGCAAAAAAGAACGCTGGGCTAATCCGCAAACGGGCTTATCTGCATGTTTATGGGCCAGGGCCGACGGCTGGTATATTATGGGCCTGGTTGATGTGCTCGATCAGTTGCCTTTAAATCATCCAAAACGTGCGCAGTTGCTGGCTATTTTAAACCGTTTGGCTGTTGCAATAACTAATTACCAGGATAAACAAACAGGGGTATGGTACCAGGTGCTGGACAAAGGCGCTCAAAAGGGTAATTATTTAGAAGCATCCGCCTCCTGCATGTTTGTTTACGCTTTAGCCAAAAGTGTACGGGAAGGCTATCTGCCCGCAAAATATTTGTTGCCTGCACAAAAAGCATATAAAGGTATTATAAAACAGTTTATTGAAACCGATGCAGCCGGGCAAGTTAATATAAAAGGAACCTGCGGCGCTGTTGGCGTGGGCGGGGAACCATACCGTGATGGCAGCTATGAATATTATACCGGTGTAAAAACCGTCACCAATGAAACTAAGGGTGTTGGCGTTTTTATGCTGGCCAGTGTTGAAATGGAAAAGTTAAAAACCTTGGCTGCAGGCAAAGGCAAAATAGCTTTGCTGGATAGTTATTTTAATGACGAGCACCGGCAGGATATTAACGGCAAAACTGYACCGTTTCATTATAAATGGGAGGAGTGGGATAAC
>NZ_JBFUKF010000060.1:0-20045 GCF_056400985.1 Mucilaginibacter sp. P4_G9
AGTATATTCCATATGGCGCCGATGTTTTCACCGAAATTGAACGCGAGCAATATGATTTTACAGAGGCACTTAAAGAGGACTATTTTTTGCTGATGGCCCGCATGGAACCCGAAAATAATATTGAGGCCATATTAGAGGGTTTTAATAAAAGTAATTCGGCTAAAACATTTAAAGTGTTGGGCGATACCAGTAACCGCTTTGGCAAGTTCATCACCAACAGATTTGCTAACGATGAGCGTATACAGTTTAAAGGTGCCATTTTTGATACCCCTAAAGTTCGGTCATTACAAAACAACTCCTACCTGTATTTTCATGGTCACAGCGTTGGTGGCACAAACCCATCCCTTTTAGAAGCTATGGCCAGTGAGGCTTTGATAGCAGCGCATAATAACCCTTTTAATAAATCGGTATTAAATACTGATGCGTTTTATTTTTCAAATGCAGCCGAGGTAACCCAACTGGTAGAGAACGTTCAACGCAAAGACCTTGAAAAAAGCATGGTGATGAATAACCTCGATAAAATCAAATTCCAATTTAACTGGGAACGGGTTATTGATCAGTACGAGGAATTTATTATAGAGAGCTATAAACATAAAAACCATGAAGCAATTGTTGCTGATATGCGATAATAACGCCAATAAGATAAGTTACTATCACGTTATGCTGCTGATGGCCAGTCTGCCGTTTGACAGGTTTTACAGCCATATCATACTGATAAGCCTTATAGTTCATACCCTTATACACCTTCAAAAAGGAAGCCTGGGATCGGTTTTTACGATAAAAACGGCTGTGATACATGCAGTGTTTTTAGTCACATTGATAGCTACCTCCTATACGCTTTACCGCCACGAAGCTTTTGGCGAGCTGATGTTACGCTTACCAGCTTTGCTATTTCCTGTGGTGTTTGCACTCAACAGTCTCGACCTGAAAAAATACAGGGCAAATCTATTGCTGGCCTTTGCCATGGTTTGTACGGCTACTGTAATTTACTTATATGCTGATGTGCTTGTAACTATAAAGTACTATCATTTACCCATAAAAAGTATTTTTTCAAAAGCATTTACCAATCATAATTTTTCGGAACCGATTGATATGCATGCTACCTTTTTTTCATTTCAACTGGTTATTGCATTGGTATATCTGCTAACCCTTTTGTTTAAACCCCTGGTACAACCTTTAAAAATATTTTACAGTATCTGTAGCTTTATATTGTTATGCGGGCTTATACAACTAAGTTCAAAATCCATATTGGCTGTATTGTTCCTGGTTATTAACCTGGTGCTTCCATATTGCATGCTCAAGGGTAAAAAACGACTAATATTTATATTAGCCATGCTCATCATATCAGCTTCAGCATTTACTGTAGTTTTAAATGTTTCATCATTCAAAGAGCGCTATATAACCAGTTTAAAAGAAGATCTTACTATTGCAAAACCCGGTGGAACTACCAATCCCCGTATGGCACGCTGGCATGTAGTGACTACGCTGATAAAACAGGAGCCATTAATTGGCCATGGTTCGGGCTCAGAAGTCCCGATGTTACATGACGCGTTTTTTAAAGTTAAACTATACAGCGCGTTTCTTGCTGGTTTAAACTCCCATAACCAATACCTCAGCTTTTTAGTAAAATCGGGCACATGGGGATTACTTGTCTATTTGCTTACACTGGGTTACGGGTTCAAAATAGCCTTTAAGAAAAAGGACCTGGTGTTTATCAGTTTTATGCTGGTAATAGCTGTTGTATCCCTGTCAGAAAACGTGCTGGATGCAGATAAAGGAGTTATGTTTTACAGCTTTTTCTTTACCTTTTTATTGTTTTCTGATAACTCGAAAGCGCCTTCCGTTACTGGCAAAAATAAAGATGAGGAATATTTAAAAAAGATGGCAACCAACAGTTTACCAGTTACGTCATACTAATATATGCAGATTCGGTCCATTTTTAGTCAACATTTAACCATCAACACAGTGTCAGAAATCAAAAAGAACATATTAGCTACCCTGGCCTATTTTGATGCGTTTAATTACCCGCTTACCCACGATGAAGTTTGCCTGTTTTTGCCTGTAAAATATGATTGCAAAATGTTTGACGACGCATTGACTGACTTAATGAGCAGCCGGTTAATATTTCGTTTCGACAAGTTTTACACCCTTAAAAACGATCCATACCTGGTGCAGCGTCGCAACAAGGGGAACCAAAAAGCTTTTGAAATGATAAAAACCGCGCGTAAGGTTGGCAATTGGCTAATTAAGTTTCCTTATGTGCGTGGGATTGCTATTTCAGGCTCCCTGTCAAAAAATTATGCAGACGATGAATCCGATATTGACCTTTTTATTATTACAGCCCCCAATCGCCTTTGGATTGCCCGTACGCTGATGCATTTTTTTAAAAAATTAACCTTTTTGGTTAATCAGCAGCATTGCTTTTGCATGAACTATTATATTGACGAGAGCGGGCTTGAAATTGCAGAAAAGAACATTTATACCGCTACCGAAGTAGTAACACTGATACCAATACAGGGTGATACCACCTTTGCCGATTTTTTTGTTGCAAATGCCTGGACACGCAAATATCTGCCTAATCATATTATGCGGATGTCGACGGCTAAATCATTAAAAATAACTATTTTAAAAAGTTTCATTGAATTTTTACTAAACAATAAACTGGGTGATGGATTGGATGATAAATTAATGAACGTTACAGCGGGCAGGTGGAACCTTAAAACACAACAAAAAAGACTGAACAACCACGGTACTTTATTGGCTATGGCCACAGGTAAACATTTTGCCAAACCCGATCCTGAAAACTTTCAGTTTAAATTAATAAGTCGCTTTGAAACTAAAGTTGCGCAATTACTGGAAGAAAATCAGCATAGTGTGGCTAATTGATAAAGCAGGCGCGTCCGGAAAAAAAATCACGGAGCGTACCTATTTCTTTTCCAGCGAGATGATAAAGTAATCGCCCATATGCTTCCAGGGCCATGTGCTTTTTAGTTTGTCTTCCTTATTCGCCAGGAATTTATAGATTTTAGGATACTTTTCGCCAAAGCCCTCTATGTATGACGGAGGTACTATGGTGCATAAACCCTCCACTCCTAAAACTTTAAATGAACTATGTAAAATATTAATAATGAATGATTTATTGTAATAAAAACATTTAAAGTAGGCGCCTTCTACATGAGCCAGCCTGCCCTTGCTGCTAAATAAACGCCTGAACGCTGTTTTAAACTTTCCCTTAAAAACAAGTAAGGTTTCCCATAAGCAAAATGGAGAAATGATAACCAGTGTTACCTTTCCCCCAGGTTTTAAAAGTGCATCAAATGATAATAAAACCGTATCCAGTTCCCCCGTACAATTCAAACCGCCGAAGTTGGAAAAAATATGGTCATACGGCCCTTTTTGCTTTAATTGATTAAGCTGGGTAAATGAGCAGGTTTCAAAGCTGATACGGTCGCGGTAAGGTGCAGATTTTTGCTTAAGCACATTTTGCATCCCCGTTGATACATCAGTAGCATGAACATAATGCCCGTGTTGGGCAAAAAATACAGCGTCTTCGCCGGTGCCACTATTAAGTTCAAGTATCCTGCTGCCGGGTTTTAAATATGGCATTACGTGCTCCCTTACCCTTGTCCTTTTATAATTAATGATGGTATTGTTTGAGTAAATTTCATCAAATACACCCGATTGCCTGCTGAACGCATCAGAAGCATTAGTCTCATTATTTATCAGGCTAATCTCACTCATACCGCTTTTTCTAATTTAGTTAATTTAAAACCTGCTATCAATGTAGCCGGTACGTGGTATATAAATGATGCCGCCTTTCTGAGGCGTTTTAGATTGGAGTTCAACGGGTTTTTGAGCAGTTTAACCAGGTTATATTTAGCCAGGTGCAAATGGTAATTCTGGTGTACATATTTGTGCAGCTGTTTATAATAAGCCGGACTAAAAGTATTGCTAAACATTAACGCCATCTCGTCAGAATCTGTCCAGTTGGTTTTTTGCTGCATACCGGCTTTAACTTTTTCATAAAATAAAGTACCCGGCAGCGGGTATGATACAGATATGCCTATTTCGTGCGGCAACAGTTCATTGATCATGCTGATAGTAAGGGCGATATCCTCTTTTGTTTCGCCAGGATACCCGAATTGGATAAAGAATGAAGGTTTTATACCATGCTTTTTCATTAACAGCGTTGCAGTGGAAATCTGTTCAATAGTAGTTCCCTTATCCATACTGTCCAATACCTTTTGCGAACCACTTTCGGCACCTATCCACACGTTATCGCAGCCCGATGAAGCCAGTGCGCTTACCTCTTCATCAACCAATAGCAGATCGGCGCGGGATTGGATCTTGTATTGCAGCTGCAACCCTTCCTGCTCAACCAATTTGGCAAACTGTTTTACCCAACCCGGCTTCAATCCAAATATGTCGTCGCAAAACCAGATATGATCCATGTTGAACATCCTTTTCAAAAGCTTGAGCTCCGCAATTACATTTTCGGGGCTGCGGGAATTATACCGGTTGCCGTAAATAGGCTTGGCGCACCAGTTGCACTTAAACGGGCAGCCGCGTGTGGTACCAACGTTCATGGAAAAATAGCCAACATGATTCATCCAGCTTTCTCGGTAAGGGCTGATATCAATTAAATCCCAGGCTGGTAAAGGCAATGTATCCAGATCTTTTAATACAGGGCGCGCCACGGTTTTGAACGGTGTGCCATCCTTTAAATAAGCCAGCCCTTGTATGTGCGAAACATCTTCAGCGTCGTTTTTAATAGCATTTGCAAGCTCGAGCAGGGTTTGTTCGGCTTCTCCGATAATCACAAAATCAGCGCCTTCATTTAAATATTCTTTATACCGGTCGGTTGAATCTGAACTGGAAACTATCACCGTGCAACCCTGCTCTTTGGCCAGTTTACACATTTTAAAAGCGGCCTCGCGCATATTGGTAAGGCACATTTTGGTGAGGTAATTGAACCCGTCATCGTAAATTACAAAAAAGCCCGGCCGGGTTTGTTCAATCGTAGGTATAATCTCTTCTGCTGAGTGCGAAAACATGTTATCGAAAAATGAAACCTCATAACCGTTGGCACGCATATTTGAAGCAGCATATAAAGTTCCCAAAGGCGCATATGGTTGCCCCATGGCCCATTGCTTGGGATCAAACCGTAAAAAATAGGAATGTGTGAATAATATGTTGTTTAGCTGTTCCATAAATTTAAGACAGATGAGTTAGTGGCGACAGGTTAAGCGAGCAAACGCATTTTACACAGGTAGGATGCGTTGACGTATTTAATGACCTGCGAAACCCGATAGCCTCCGGGCTATTCAATATATTGATTAATGAGGTATCCCTGATATTACCTATTGATTCTAAAAAGAAGCAGGGCCTTACCGTACCATCGGCTTCCACAACGGTAGATACCCAGGGTGCGTTGCATTTTTTAAACGGGAATTCGTTTAAGCCATAAAAGGCCGCGTAGTAATGATATATGTCCTGGATCTTCTCCTTGCTTTCGGCAATAAAACCGTTATGAAATTCTTTATCAAATTCGGTAAATAAAGAACTGATGACTTCGCAAAGTTCGGGCAATTCTTTTTCCGATAACAGGATCTCGTGCTGCTTTGGCTCGGCCCAGACTTGCTGGCGGTTAAAGGCATGGCTGCTAACATCGGCAGGCAAAAAGCTTACCTGGTTTAGTCCCATCTTTTTGGCTTCGGTTATGATAGCCGGCCAGTTGCGGTAATTAAGGCGGTGAATCACCGTACGCCCGGTAATGCGATAGGAAGGGTTTAGTTTTTTGATATACTCCACCCCTTCCTTAAGCTTTTTAAAGGCATTGGGAATATTCCTGATGGCATCGTGCAACGCTTCGTCGCCATCAATGGATACAATTACCTCGCTAACGTATTTTAAAATATCATCGGCATTGTTTTTTATTGATAAGCCGGTAGTAAGCAATACCACACTGATCCCGGCATCTTTTAAAATCCTGCACAATACAAAGAAATTGCTGTTCAGCAAAGCTTCCCCGCCAGACATGAGCACCTGCCTGGTACCCAATGATTTAAGGGACGCTAATAAACTGCTGATATCGTCAACTGTAAGTTGCTTTAGGTTTTTATTGTCTTTCCAGATATCGCACATTACACAACGGCAGTTGCAGGCGCTATGAGGCATTAATATTACAATAGGCAGTGCCGATATCCTGTGTGTTTGCAGGGTACGGTAGCGCTTAAAAGTATGTAATATGGTTTGCACTGTCATTTTTTAGGGTTTTAGTTTAATCCAGTAAAAAACACCTTTCCTGGTTAGCCTGTTCCAAAAGGTGGTTGGATCAAAAATGGTTTTATGCTTAAAATGCAAGATGTTTTTTAAGGGATGATGAAAATATTTAGCTGCCATTTCCGGGAAACCCAGGGAGTTGTAATACTCCAGGGTTCTTGCCTGCGCAGTTTCCAATTCCTGTGCATGGTAAAAGTGGGTATCGGTTATATGCACTCTTCCGGCCTTGCTCATTAGTGCAAAAGCATCAGCAATTACATCTTTTAATGAGGGGAAATATTGTATTGAAGCCGCAAATATGATCACATCAAATTTTACAGAACCGTTAAATGTATTGCTATCAAATGAACCGTGGATAAATTTCAGGTTGGGCTTTATAAATACGCGCTGTGCCTGTTCAATTTCTATCCGGTTAGGATCAAGCCCGGTTACACTGGCATTCGGAATATTGGCAAGCTTTGAAGAAAGCCAGCCATTACCGCAGCCTACTTCCAGGATGTTAAGTGACCTTTGCTCTTTTTTAAGGTGATTGATAAGTTGCTCCGAAGAACGCTTTCTTATTTTCCATTCTTTGTAATGCTTATGCCCTGCATCAATATCGGGCAAGCGGGCTACCTGTTTATCGCTGTATAATCTTCCTTCCTTATTACGCACAGCAACGTACATCTCCTCAAATGCTTCGCCGGCAGTTTGGGTTAAATTGGGGGCTATATTATTTCTGTTGGTCTTCAATGGTTTTGTAGGTTAATTAAAATCCCTGTATTTCGGGCTGCCGGTATTTCCAGAATCTTTGCAGCAATTTTATTTCGTAAGGGTACTTGTATAGGCCGGCCTTATACCGCAAACCCGAAATAAACGTCATCAGCTTTCTTTTCAAATTGCTAAGCCTTATATCGGTAACTGTTGGATATACGCCATTCAATACAGTTTCAAAATTTCTTATCTTATCTACCATTTGGGGTTTTAACCATGGGGTGAGCGGATTTTTGCGCATATCGAAATTTTCCCAGGCCGGGCTCATCCAATCTTCGAGGCCCTGTGGATATTTAAAACCCTGCTCCTGAACCTGCCTGTATAGTTCAGAACCTTCGGTAGGTACGGGTGTGTAAGTGTATAATACAATCTCGGTATGTGGATTTACGGCCTTAACCTTTTTTATAAAATCTATTTCGAAATCTATCTGGGCCTGTACCTTTTCTGCTGTCGGAGCCGGTGTTCCCAAAACAAATGAATATTCGGGAATGATATCAAACTGCTTTAATCGTTCGGCAAAATGGATGATCTGTTCGCCGGTTTGCGTACCGCCTTTATCCAACTGCTCCAAAATGTCGTTGTTACCGCTCTCTGCACCAAAAAATATAATCTTGCAGCCGGCTTTACGGATCTGTGCCAACGAGGCATCACTGAACTTATCCATGGTATCAATACGGGCCATTCCCCACCATGTCATGTTTTCGGGTTCTATCAGTTTTGCAAACTCAACGGTTCTTTTTTCTGATACAAAGAAATTATTATCATGAAACTCTATGGCATCTGCACCCCACCTGTCTTTAATATACTTAATATCCTTATAAACAACTTTTGCCGATTTTGCTTTCCAGCGGGCTTCATAAATAGGCACCACAGCGCAAAAAGAACAGGTAAACGGGCAACCGATACTGGAGTGGTAAGCCATGGTATGCTCGCCTAAATAAGTTTTACCCAGGTATTTGTCTATAGGATAAAAGTTATTAAGTTTATCATATGGCAATGGCGGTAAAGCATCCTGATCTAACAGGTCTTCCTTAATTGTTTTGGTGATCTTGCTATCGGTTTTATAGATCAGGTTTTTAATAAACCCATAGGGCTCATGATTTTCAAGGGCATCTATCAATCGTGGGAAGGCGTGATCCCCGGGGCCGTTGACGATAAAATCGACAAATCCAGAGCTTAAAACCGCATTTGGCTGGCTCGAAGGGAAGTATCCTCCCCATATCATGGTGGTATAGGGGTATTTTTCTTTTATTTTTTTTGATAAGGGAATGGCTTCCCGCAGTTGCGGGCCTGGCATCACCGTAAAACCAACATAGCCAAACTCGCCGGTTTTTAAATAGCTTTCGATCTTTTGGAATGGATCTGCCTCGCGATTGCCGTCAACTATCACCCAGTCGTACCTACCCTCAACAGAGGCTGCGATATTTAAAATAGAATTAGGGATGCGGTGCTTGGCAACAGCGCTTTTAGGATTGTAGAGTAATATCTTATTCATACATCTATTTGTTAATTAAATAAATGCGATGGGCTTTTACACCCATCGCTCCTAACCCAGATCAACTATAAAACTATTCTTTATACATTACGCTGCATAATTGACCGGGGTTGCCTGCTTATAATAAAAATGACGGGCAACCATATAGCTTTTTTGCCCGTTATTGTTATAAAACCCGTACAAATGCTGGCTACTATCAAAAACTATATTAAAAGCAAGGTAGGCCCCCCTGCCATTACAGAAAAAAGTGTAGTGGAAGCTTACGACCTATGGGCATCTGATTATGATATGCAGCCCGGAAACTTAATGCTGCACCTCGATAAAAGATTATTTGAAAGCCTTATTGAAAATGTAAATATTAAAGGCAAACAAGTGGCTGATATAGGTTGCGGCACAGGCAGGCAATGGCCTGCAATTTTAGCTAAACGACCGGCCGGCCTTACGGGCTTTGATGTATCGGGCGGTATGCTTGGTAAACTAAAGAATAAATACCCGTTGGCACGTACCTGCCAGATTAAGGATAATACTTTTGCAGATATTCCGGATGCTTCTTTTGACATCATTGTTTCAACGCTTACAGTGGCGCATATTGAAGATATTGAAGAGGCTTTGCAGGCATGGTGCAGGATGCTGAAACCCGGTAGCAAAATTATTATTACCGATTTTCACCCGCATACATTGGCAGTTGGCGGCAAACGTACTTTTAAGCACGATAATACCCTGATGGCTGTAAGAAACTATGTACATCCTATTTTTACTATAAAAGATGTGCTGTTAAAAAACAATTTTCACGTGGTAAGCCAACAGGAAATAAAAATTGACGATTCCATGAAATCGTTTTACGAAGACGCGAATGCTATGCATGTTTATGAAAAGTATAAAGGTTTTCCGGTTATTTATGGTATTCATTTAAAAAGGGATTAAATAAAGTTAAAAGCAGCATGCACAAAGCTTAAAGCCTATACCAAATTGTGTGAATTAATAGTTTAACATAGATGATACTGCATAATGTGAGGTTGGCCGATAGCGGAAAGGTGGTAAACATTGATATCAATGGGAGCAAAATAACCGGCGTTGGTCCCGATGATATTACTGATGATAGCCTGCAGCTGTATTTTGAAGATTCCATTATCTTCCCCGGCCTTATCAACTCGCATGATCATCTTGATTTTAACCTTTTCCCGCAGTTAGGTAATCGCTTTTATAACAACTACACCGAATGGGGAACTTACATTCATAAGGAGTTTAAGTACGAAATAAATGCCGTACTTGCCATTCCGCAACGTTTGCGTACACTGTGGGGCATCTACAAAAACCTGCTCTGCGGGGTTACTACTGTAGTAAATCATGGCGAACAATTATTTGTTGCGCATGCGCTGATCGATATAATTGAAGATACGCACGACCTGCATTCGGCGGCCTTTGAAAAACACTGGAAAATAAAGCTGAATAATCCGTTTAACAGGAAGCTTCCGGTTGTGATACACACCGGCGAGGGAACCGATGAGCAGGCCGAAAAAGAAATTGACAGCCTTATCAGCTGGAATAAACTGGCGCGCGACCTTATCGGCATCCACGCGGTGGCCATGACCAGGGAACAGGCCCCCTATTTTAAAGCCATTGTGTGGTGCCCTGTGTCGAACTATTTCCTGCTGGATAGAACCGCACCTGTTCAGAAGCTGAAACCTTTTACAAACGTCCTTTTTGGTACCGATTCAACCCTTACCAGCGGCTGGAACATCTGGGATCATATTCATACGGCGCAGAATACCGGGATGCTTAAGGATGAGGAATTGTATCAAGCCCTGAATAAAACAGCTGCAAGCGTTTGGAAAACAAATAGCGGTGAAATTATGGCAGGCAAATATGCCGACCTTGTAATTGCAAAAGCAAAGGGCCAAACAGGTAAATACGATGCCTTTTTCGCTGCACAGGCAGCCGATATCCAACTGGTAATACATAAAGGAAACATCCGTTTGTTTGACCAGGGATTATTGCCGGCATTAGCTGCTGAGCTTAAAGGAAAGCCGTTTAGCTTGATTAAACTGGGCGATGCGTACAAATATGTGGAAGGAGATATAGGTAGCCTAATCTTATCCATTCAATCTTATTTATCCGGCGCTGTGTTCCCGGTAACATTTATACATCATCAAATACTGTAAAATTGATAAAACTGGTCGACCTTACTTATCATTCACACCTAAATTATACCCGGCCGCAACAGGTAAAGGAAAACCACGCCCCTGCCATGGCTTTTGCCGCTTATCTTAAAAACCGCATCGATATTACTTTTTTTAAGCATGCATCTTTTGAGCAGCATGTAGTAATGGACGATGTTCCTTATTATTTTTTTAAGGGGAAAAACCGGTTCTGGTCGGTTTCTGTTAAAACACATTTATTTATCAAAAAACTTAAGCCTGATATTGTACTTGTACAGGGCTTCATGTTTCCGTTGCAGGTAATGTTTTTAAGGTTGTTTTGCGGTACAGGTTTTAAAATATTGATTCAGCACCATAGCGAATTACCGTTTGGCGGAATAAAGGGTTTATTTCAAAAAATAGCATGCAGTTTAGCAAACGGCTTTGTTTTTACAGCTACCGGGGATGCTGTGCCATGGCAAAATGCAAACATCATTAAACCGGGTGCAAGTATATTTGAACTGTTAGAGGCATCAACCAGTTTTACGCGAATGGATAAGCAGCTAAGCAAAGAGCGCATAGGAATGAACGGCGAATGCAACTTTTTATGGGTTGGCAGACTAACCCAACACAAAGACCCGCTTACTGTTTTAAACGGTTTTGAACAGCACCTGCATGTAAATCCTGCGGCAAAACTTTATATGATATACCCGACAGAGGACCTGCTGAACGAGGTAAAACAAAAACTTAATTCAAACCAGGCTTTATCAAAAGCGGTGAAATTGATCGGCAAAGTACCTAATACCGAATTGCCGTACTGGTATAGCGCAGCCGATTGTTATGTATCCGGCAGCCATAAAGACTCCACCAGCTATGCCTTGTTAGAGGCTCTTGCCTGCGGCTGCACCCCGGTTATTACCAATATGCCCTCC
Source organism: Mucilaginibacter sp. P4_G9 (assembly GCF_056400985.1). NCBI lineage: Bacteria > Pseudomonadati > Bacteroidota > Sphingobacteriia > Sphingobacteriales > Sphingobacteriaceae > Mucilaginibacter > Mucilaginibacter sp. P4_G9. The sequence continues at coordinate 11,601 of NZ_JBFUKF010000060.1, forward strand.
TTTAAAAGGATGACGGGAAATGGTAAATATGGTTTTCTGTACACTCCAGGTGCTGCCGGCGACCTTGCCCGGTTGTTGGGAATTATTGCAGGCACAAACCGCGAAAAACTTTCTAATGCCATTATAAGGCACTTTAACCAAAATCTAACTGCAAAAAACATAGCCGATGACCTGGTTAATATTTGTAAAACTTTAATGACCAAATAAAGCGGCCACCCTCGCGGTTACAGTTTTAAGTGGATAAACCAAAACCGGTTCATGGGCCAGGTTTTTATTTTTAAGCAGATCCTTAATTATTTCCGGTAACTGTTCCGCATTATCGGGCACATAGTGTTGAGGCGGGCGGGCATTCATGCCGTTAACCAGGCTCACTACATGGCATCCCGCATATAAGGCCTCACTTAAAACAGTACTATAACCTTCATAGGAAGATGTGTGCAAAAATACCTTTGAGCGCTGCATCATGGCAAGTACTTCCGGGTGTTGCAGTTCTCCCATTAAGCGAATATTATTTTCCAGTTTTAGCCTGCTTATCTGCTTCTTAAGATTCTCCATTTCTGGCCCTTTACCACAAATAACCGCTTTTATATTGGGGAATTGAGCAATTAAGTTTTTAACTACTTTAATAAACAAATGATATTGTTTAAGCGGGATAAGGGAACCCGCGCCCATGATATCAATATCCCTTTCAACAGGGATCGTATTAAAAAGCGCAKTTTCAATACCTGTAGGAATGGTATGTGCAGGCAATATCCCATAATTTATCCTGAACTCATTTGCCAAAAAATCTGATATGGCTATTAATGATTCCTTTGCAGGTTTTATCCGGTGTACGTACTCGTTGCCTGCTTTAGCATCCTGGCCAAGCAGCCATATATAATGCGGCAAACTGTACTTTTTTGCAAAATGGTCGCCAATATAGGCGCATTCTCCAATCCAAAAACTCAGCAGCCCCGCCAGTTCATAGGTGTTATGCAGTTTTTTTAAGGTTTTCCATACACGCCTCCAGGTAACTAATCTGAATAATTGTCCCCGGCCCTTACCCCCAAGTGGTATAACATCAACTCCATACCAGTTATATCGTGAAGTGGTAAAAGGATATTGAAAAGTGACTACGATAATATGCAGCTGCGGGTTATTCTGTTTTAAAGCTTTTACAAAAATTTGCATGGGTGGCACACAGGTAGTATCGTTACTATCTGCCGGGAAGCCCGGAGTTAATATCACTAATGCTTTTAACTTATTCATTTACAAGGGGAATTATTTTGTTGCAGTAAGTTAAACTTGCAACATTGTGCGTAATAAATAATATGATCTTGCCCTGGGCAGTTAGTAGCTTTAATTGGTCAAGTATAGCGTTTTCGGCTTGCTGATCCATTTCGCCAAAGGGCTCGTCCAGTATCAGTACATCAAAATTATGATATAACGCCCTTGCCAGCGCTATACGCTGCCTTTGGCCGCCACTCAGGTTTTTACCGTTTTCCCTGATTATCTTATTTATCCCTTCAGCATAGCCCGATAATAATGGCTCAAGGCCGCAAAAGGTTATTACCTCAGCCAGTTTTTCGGGGTTGTGTTGTTTATCGGTAAGGGTAATGTTTTTAAGGATAGTATCATGAATAAAAAAAGTTTGTTGTTTTACATAGGCGATCTTTGTCCAGTAATGCTGTCTTTTTATGGTATCTGCAGGCCTGCCGTTTATATCGATGTAACCGGATTCGGGGGTTAAAAAACCAAGGATCAGGTTTATGAGCGTGGTTTTGCCGCTGCCGGATGCTGCCGAAAAGCCCGCGAAATCGCCTGTGCAAACTTCAAAGCTAATCCCGTTTAATACGGTTTGTTCTTTATAGCTAAAACGGACATTATTAAAACGGATAGCGCTGATGGGTTCATCAATATTAAGCAAATCGTTTTTTGCAGGTACTTTTGATTCTTTTATCGCAAGCAGATCATTTAAAGTAAACTCGTAGGTTTTTATTTGGCCGCTGCTGTTCAGGATCTTGATAATTCCCGGAATGATCTTATAGGCCGCGGCCATAAATACACCGATAGTAAGCATACTTATCATAGGGCCATGGGCCGAAAACTTATTAACGAACACCAAAATAAAAAAACCAAATATGGCAAACACTTCAACCAGTCTTGATGGCAAAGCCTGCAGGGTTTGCTGTGTGGCGATGTTATTATTTAATTGCTGTTGGTAATTGTTATACCTGGCGGCCAGGAAATCGCTTGTGTCATAAATATTGCTTTCCACAAAGCCCGATAACGATTCCTGTAAATACTGGATGCTCTTTTCACTTGTTATTTTGGTATGCACCCGCACCTGTTTTGATTTTCGCCGGATGAAGTAAGCCAGGATAATTACCGGTGGTACCAGCAACATCAGTAGTAATAAAAACAATATCGGCTGGTAAATTAATATTGCGCCAACAGTAAATAAAATGAGGATGCTTTGCGATATGATCTGCTGAACGTTGTTTAGTATATAATGACTGAACTCGATAGGTTGCTGACTGATCTGCCGGATATGTACCGATGAATCAACATTTATAAATTTTATATAATCGTCTTTAAGATAATGTAAAATATTTCTTTGGGATAAGCGCGAAGCTACCCCATAAAAAAAGTGATGCTGAAAGCGCATAATAAGGTAACCGAACCAGTTTTTTAAACAATACAATGTCAGGAATAAGCCAATAAGCAGTACCGAATCCTGGTTGAACCAGGCGTTGGGAAGCCAATGGTGGCTAATGGGCTTGCCCGAGGTGTAGAAGCTGATAACGATTAGCAGTAATCCTAAAAATAAAATATCAAGTATGCTGATAAGCACATCGAACAGGATGAGCCTGTACAACCTGTTTTTTTCCTGCTTGTTAAGCAGGGTTAAAATTCCTTTAAAAATATGCTTCAAAACGTTTGATAAAGTATTGTTGTTAACGTGCCTGGAAGCTGCAGCCCCTCCCCGGAAAGGAGGGCTTTAAAGGCTCTTCCAAAGTCTCCCTACCAGGGGAGATTTAGACGGGATATTTATTCATTTATTTCCATACCCCTTCTAAACACGTTTTAAACATTACGAACTTTAAAGCATAATGGTTGCCCACTATAAACTAAAATGCCCCGGTGAGGAAATCCACCGGGGCATTTTTGTTTATAAAGCTGATTTTTTCTATTGATTTAGCTTGATCTCGACCCTGCGGTTTAAAACTCTTCCTTCTTCGGTTGTGTTATCGGCAATTGGTTTGCTTTCGCCATAACCTTTAACGGTTAAGTTACCGGCACTGATACCGCTGTTTACAAGGTAAGTTTTTACAGAGTTGGCCCTTTCAACAGATAGTTCCATATTACGCTGGTCGGTACCTTCGGCAGATGAATTACCGTTTAATACAAACTTTACGGTAGCGTCTTTTTTCATTTCAACCACAGCCAGATCCAGGGCCTGGTATGAACCGGTTTTTAATACAGCAGAGTTAAATTCAAACTGGATATTGCTGAAATTATAGTTTGGTTTTGCGGGTGGCGGCGGCGGTGTTTGCGCAGGGGCCGGTGCAGGCGGCGGTGTTGGTTTTGGAGTTGGCGCATACATTTTTTCGGTTTCTACCGGGGCCGGCTTTTCCACTAATTTCTTGGCCTTACAAGCAGGAAAAGTAATGGCCGCTAATGCAATAAGTAAAGGAAATAACTGCGTTTTTGAAACTTTCATAGTTAAGTTTAATTTTTTAGTAAACATAAAAAAATAATCGCTATTCAGCCTAAACTGGTATAACGGATATATAAATAAAAGGAATATAATGACAATTTGTTGGCAGATGTCCTAAATCCTTTGCTGCCAGTTAAAACGGGAAATTGCCCGGATAAGTATTTATCAGCTTACTACACATAAAAAGTTTTGGCAAGCGCCGGGTTAAAATGTGCTGGTAATATTAACCAGGTATTAATACGTTGTTAAATTAAGTACAACTACTGCCCATATTTTTTAAAGATTTATTTTACTTTGCATTAACCTAAATACATCATTATGAAAACAAGTACTCCATTTGAAAGCATCCAAACACCTGATATTCATTTTCTGCGCCGGATAGCCGTATTAAAAAAATACCCGGAGGTAAGGCAATTAATGGGTTATGATCCATGGGCAGCTGTACTTACATTTTTTATAGTTGTCGGGCAAATTAGTTTTGCCTGGGGTGTTAGTGTCTGGTTCCCCTCTTTTGGGGCTTACTGGTGGCAAATAATCCTGTTATCATACATAGTTGGCGGTACTATGAACCATTGGTCGGCAATGGCTGTGCATGAAATGGCACATAACCTTATGCTGAAAACCCCGGCACAGAACAAAGCACTTGCAATTTTTGCTAATATCCCTGTTTTAGTGCCCGGAGCAATCGCTTTCAGAACCCACCATATGAAACACCACTCCCATTTAGGTATCGAAGATATAGATAACGACTTCCCCAGCCATTGGGAAGTTAAAATGGTAGGCAAATCGGGAATCAGGAAGTTCGTTTGGCTGTTTTTTTATATATTTTTCCTGTTTTTGGTACGTGGTTTTGATACCAAACCTACACGCGGGGAATGGGCCAATATCATTACACTGATAATTACCGATGTATTGATCTTTGTTTTTTTGGGGAAGATAGCCATCATTTACCTGTTTCTTTCTACTTTATGGGGCTTTAGTCTTCATCCTGCGGCCGGGCATTTTATTCACGAACATTTTATTTTCCGGGAGGGACAGGAAACTAATTCCTATTACGGCTGGCTCAACCTGGTTTGCTTTAACGTAGGTTACCATAACGAGCATCACGATATCATGAACATTCCCGGCCGGCTTTTACCGAAGTACTATAAGATCACCAAAGATTTTTACCAGCACCTGGATTCAACCCGATCATGGACCCGGATGTTTTATGATTTCATTACCAAACCCAGCCTGGGTGCCGATAAACGCTACGTGCGTAATGAGGAGGTACGCAAGCAGGGCATAAAAATCGCCGAAGTCATGAAGCGGGAAAAGGAGTTGGTGTAAGTAGCATTTGTCATGAGTTATAAAATTTAGCGAAACTCTAAAGGGTTTGTCATTCTGAACGTAGTGAAGGATCTATTCGCAGACTGTACAGGGCGAAGAAGCATAACGAATATGCGTTCAGGACGACAAAAGGTTTCTGATATCCCACACAACCACATTCCAGTCCTCCAACCCATCGTTGTGGCTGCTTACAACCTCAAACCCCATTTTTTGGTGGATCTTTAACGATTTGATGTTCCTTATAGCTACTTCTGTTATACAAAGTTGATAATCTTCCGCTACCTGGCTGGCCGTGGCGTTGTAAAGTTTGCTTAATAAACCCAGGCCGCGAAAATGTTTATCAACACAAACCTGTCCCCCTACAAAAAATTTGTAAGCTGTTAAAGGCTTGCCCCGGTATTGGTTTTTATGAAACTCCCTGAACATGGGTGCAAGGGTGGGAACTTCATTTTCCATGGTAGCAGTCATGGCCAGGTTATAGCCTACTACTTGGTTTTTATGCAGTGCTACAACCTGTGGTATCTGCGATGCCATTAATTGCAACAAGGGTACAGTATGCTCTGCAAAAAGGAAGCCTTGCTGTTCCTGTTGCTCGATGCTTAGTGTTTTGCACAGGTTTTGACTTTGTAACCGAACTATCTGCTCAAAATGCTCCCTTGATGTTGCGGGTTGAAATGTTATTTCTGGTAGCGTATTTGTATTCATGCCTGGGCAAATGTCTTATTTTACGGGAATTTGTGCAAGCGTAAATTAAATTTGAAATGATTATTACCCTGTATTATCAAACATAAACTATGGAGAAATTACACTTTGCGGTTAAATTACTATCGCTCCGTCCTACTTCCCCAAATGATATGACTGATGAGGAAGCACTATTATGCGCTTATACCAGGGTGTAAGGATTATACTGGTGTTTGGCCCGGTGATGGATCCTGTAGGCGTTTATGGGTGGGCATATTTGAGGTTGATAACGAAGAACAATTGAAAATTATCATATCCGACGACCCGCTACCAGTTTTGCTAAATATGAATACTATAGAACGATGGCAGTTATGCCTCAAAAATAATTAGCAAAGCCTGGCACTTTTTACTACCGGCTTTGCTTAAAACGATTGATTAAACCAGCACAGAGCCGCCATCGGTAACCAATATTTGACCGGTAGCGTACTGCTGTTGCATTAAATAAAGATAAGCCTGGGCTATATCTTCGGCCTCGCCTACCCTTTTTACCAGTAATGAATTACCAATTTGCATGTACATGTTATCTCGTTCGATCGCACTCATATTGGCCCAAAGGTTTGTTTTTACCACACCTGGCGATACCTGGTTAACGCGTATAGGTGCCAGTTCAACAGCCATAGCCCTTGTAAAACCTTCCATAGCTGCGCAAATACTTGCCCCTAAGGACCATCCCGAACCTGGACGAGGGCTGGCAATACCACCCGTAAGTGTGATTGAGCCACCCATGTTGATATAAGGCGAGGCATATTTCACCGCGGAGAAAGCTCCCCAATAACGCAGGTTGAAAAAGCTACGCGCTTCATCAACGACTGTATTGCTTATTTTGTTTAGCTGAAGGTTTTCTCCGGCGGTATAAACTAAGTGATCAAAGTTGCCGATAGTTTCAAATAAACTTTTTATTTGCTGCTCGTTAGTTAAATCCACTGCGTAGCCGGTATTCCCGGCTGGTAATTGTGCTAAAGCTGCATCAACACGCTGTTGGTTGCTTGATACAATGATCACTTGCGCGCCTTGTGCGGCAACAGATTGAGCTGTTGCAAAACCGATACCTGATGAGCCGCCTAATATTAGCACTCTTTTGTTTGTTAAATATGCATTGTTATTGCATTCCATAATGTTAAATTTTAATAATACAAAGGTCTGCAGTAAAACAGCAAAGCCACTTAACAAATGGTAAAAAGCAAAATTTAACGGATATTTTTCCTTATGCGGCTGAGTGATTGCGGCGTTATGCCCAGGTAAGAAGCGATATCATTAAGTGGTATACGCAAAGCGATATCGGCCTGTCGCTCCATAAATAATTTGTATCGTGCGGTTGAATCCTGCCCCAGATAGGCGTTTCTAACCTGTATTTTTTCCAGTRAAGCTTTATGGGTAATATCATCAATTAAGCTTTTAAGATAAGGAATCTGCTGATACAATGCCATGAGCCTGGTGTGGCTAACTGTCATTACTGTAGTGTCACAGGCTGCCTGGATGCTTTCTTTAGCCGGCACCTCGTTAACGAAGCTGTTCAAAATAGTGCAAAATTGGTTTTCCTTCAAAAAATAATGGGTAACCTCGTTGCCTTTATCATTTACCATCATAATACGCAGCACGCCATCAACAATAAAAAACAATTGTTTGCAAACGTTGTCGCCTTTAAACAGATTGTCGCCTTCATTAAAGGTTTGTACGGCAAACGTATCTGTAATAAGCACCTGGTCCTGGGGCGAAAGGAATTGAAATGATGACAATAACGAAATGAGCTTATTTGGCATAATTCAAAATTGCATCATTTATTAACTATCAGCAAAATAAAATTACCGTTACTGCTTTTTGTTTTCATCCATCATTTCCAGCCAGCCATCTTTGGTAACAGCATATTTGGAGAAGTCCCGGGGCTTTTTGCGTTTGATGTTATTGGTTTTTGAAGGGCCGCGTAAGGGTATAATCAGTACACATAAAAATGCGAAGATCGTCAATGCAGAAATCATCATAGAATAGCTTTTTAGCTACAACCGCGTAAGTTGTAATTGCCTGGATATTAAACATAATGATTGGTTGAGATCTTCTTAAGTAAAACACCGGGGCGATTAATTCCTTTGCTTTACAATCTCATGCCCCAATATAGGTAAAAGCTTCCTAAAACCATCACACTTATTTTTCTTCGCCTGTAAACTGTAATTGGCTGCAAGTTTCCGATACCAAGCATCAGCATTTACAAAACACGACTAAAAACCACGGATGATTGCCGCTACATTATTACCACAGCATAGGGTTAGTATTCCTGAATGATTGATTAACAATACATTACCGGTGTAATTAATATAGAAATATAAATTGCCTTAGTACACTTTTATTTAGGTAGCTTTGAATTGTTATGCGGTAATATTATTCCGGGAGTAGCTGTCCCTCATTACTGCGGTTTCAAAACATCAAATCACACAAATAAATATAAGATCTGGAGGTATTGATCCCCTGCTCTTAAGATCCTTCAAAGCCCGGGTAAAAGAACACCTACAGGGGCTTTATTTTTTATATAGATTAAGCATATCATGGAAGAAAGAAAGTATTTAACTACCTGGAAAAGGTACATGCCCGTTATCCGTCTGCATTTGAAAAAAAGCCTGAATGAAGATCAACAAATTAAACTAAACATAACTGATTTTGAATCTGCGGGCGATCGTGGGAAA
>NZ_JBFUKF010000061.1:0-19837 GCF_056400985.1 Mucilaginibacter sp. P4_G9
GGGCATCGCATGGTGATCCGTTATAATGAGATCATTCCAGCCGATGCGATCCTGCTGAAAGGCGAGGCGCTCATCGATTTTAGCTTTGTAACCGGCGAATCGGTGCCTGTTAATAAAACATTAGGGGAAATTATTTACGCAGGGGGGCGGCAGACAGGAGAGGCTATCGAACTGGAAGTGATCAAGCCGGTCTCCCAGAGCTACCTGACCCAACTATGGAATAATGAAGCGTTTACCCGTAAACAGGATAACCGCATGAAAACCTTTAATGAAACAGTCAGCAAATATTTTACTATCGTTTTGATCGCCATTGCTATTGGCTCCCTGCTTGCTTGGTTGCCTTTTAACTACGGGCGCGGGATTGATGCCTTTACGGCGGTGCTCATTGTAGCCTGCCCGTGTGCACTGGCATTAAGTACCCCTTTTACGATGTCGGCAGCGTTAAGTATTTTTGACCGTAACCTTTTTTACCTCAAAAATACCGCAGTAGTGGAGCAAATGGCCCGTATTGACACCGTGGTTATGGATAAAACAGGCACGATCACTACCGGCCGTAGCAAGCGTATTGATTTGGACGTGGAATTGACCGGGGATCAAAAACAACTGATCTACAGTGGCTGTGTTAATTCGATCCATCCTTTAAGCCGTATGATCTGTCAATACCTCGGATCCCTGGAAAAGCTGCCCGTAATGAATTATAAAGAATTGCCAGGGAAAGGGATTACGGCCACCATCAATGGGCATCAACTGCGCATCGGCAGCGACGAATTTTTATTTGGCTATTTTACAGAAGCCAAACTAATGACCCGCGTTCATTTAATGATTGATGGCCACTACCTGGGCCATTTCGCCTTTTTGCAGGAGTATCGGGATGGCATGGAACGGATAGGGGAGTTAGAACCGGTCTATTCCCTTTATCTGCTATCAGGTGACCAGGATCATGAACGGAATGAATTGCTTCGGTTCTTCACCGATGAGGGGCACATGTACTTCGGGCAATCTCCACAACAAAAGCTTGACCGGATTGAAATGCTCCAACAGGAGAGCCATAAGGTAATGATGCTGGGAGATGGTCTGAATGACTCAGGGGCATTAAAGCAAAGCGACCTGGGCGTGGCGGTTACGGATAATGTGAATAATTTTTCGCCGGGCAGCGATGCGATCCTCGATGGTCGTTCTTTTCATAAATTGCCTGCTTTCCTACGTTTTTCAAAAGATACCGTCAACATCATCCATGCCTCTTTCCTGATCTCGCTCACTTATAACCTGGTCGGTTTAAGCTATGCGGTTACCGGTAGTCTGTCGCCCCTGGTAGCAGCCGTATTGATGCCACTGAGCACCGTGACCATTATTTCATTTACCACTCTGGCCACTCATTTTGCCGCAAAAAGGAGAAAACTCGTATGAACATCATCTATTTCCTGATCGGTTGCAGCGTTTTGCTTGCCCTGATCTTCCTGGGCGCATTTTTATGGGCCCAGCGCAGCGGACAAAACGAAGACCTCTATACCCCATCCATACGGATTCTGCTGGATGATGACGACCCGAAGGCCGATAAAAAATGATTTCAATCATTTTTAAAGCCCACTTTCGTCATGCTGTCACCCAACAAGCCTTGATAATTTTACCACCATAAACAGAGAACAATTATGCAGCCTGAAAAATTTTATTATGACAACAAGATCGTCCGGAACTTTGGTATAGCTACCGTAGTTTGGGGGATCATCGGCATGACGGTTGGCCTGATTGCGGCTATCCAGCTATTCCATCCGAGTGCCAATATGCACAACCAGTATACCACCTTTGGCCGTATCCGCCCGTTGCACACCAACGCGGTTATTTTCGCCTTTGTTGGGAACGCCATTTTTATGGGTGTGTACTATTCCCTGCAGCGCCTGCTTAAGGCAAGGATGTTTAGCGACCTGCTGAGCCAGATCCATTTTTGGGGCTGGCAGTTAATCATTTTGTCGGCGGTAATTACCCTGCCGCTTGGCTTTACTACCTCACATGAATACGCAGAACTGGAATGGCCGATAGATATTGCCATAACCATCATCTGGGTGGTGTTTGGCTGGAACATGTTCGGCACTATTTTTAAACGCCGGGAACGGCACCTATATGTAGCTATATGGTTTTATATTGCCACCTTCGTTACTATCGCGGTGCTGCATATCGTCAATTCCTTTGAACTGCCGGTATCTCCTTTCAAAAGTTATATGGTTTATGCCGGTGTGCAGGACGCGCTGGTGCAATGGTGGTATGGTCATAACGCGGTTGCGTTTTTTCTGACAACTCCCTACCTGGGTATGATGTACTACTTTTTGCCCAAAATGGCTAACCGTCCCATTTACTCTTATAAATTAAGTATACTGCATTTCTGGGCGCTCATATTTATCTATATATGGGCTGGCCCGCATCACTTATTATATACTACCCTGCCAGGCTGGGCACAGTCGCTGGGTGTTGCTTTCTCCATTATGCTTATTGCACCCAGTTGGGGCGGGATGATCAACGGCCTGTTAACCCTGCGGGGCGCATGGGATAAAGTTAGGGATGATGTTATTTTGAAATTCATGGTTGTTGGCCTTACCGCATATGGTATGGCCACTTTTGAAGGCCCGTTGCTATCTCTGAAACAGGTGAACGGCATAGCTCATTTTAGTGACTGGATTGTTGCCCACGTACACGTTGGCGCGCTGGGCTGGAATGGGTTCCTTACTTTCGCTATTCTGTACTGGCTGATTCCGCGTATTTATAAAACAGAGCTTTTTTCCAAAAAAATGGCTTCGTTCCATTTCTGGATCGGCACTCTGGGCATTCTTTTCTATGCCATTCCTATGTATTGGGCTGGTTTTACCCAAAGCCTGATGCTGAAAGAATTTACACCTGAAGGTATGTTAAAATACCCGAACTTTTTGGAAACTACTCTGCAGATCCTGCCGATGCACATGATGCGTTCGGCCGGGGGGGCAATGTATTTGCTGGGTGTTATTGTAATGGCCTATAACCTTACCCGAACTGCCTTACAGGGCAAGCTGGTTGCCAACGAAGCAGCCCAGGCCATGCCGTTGGAACCAGTACACACCATGGCCCGGGAAAACAGCTGGCACCGCAGGCTGGAACGTAAACCGATCCAGATGCTGATCGGCGCATTGCTGGTGATCCTGGTGGGCACTTTCATTGAGCTGATGCCGACACTGACCATTTCCTCCAACATTCCTACTATTGCTGCGGTGAAACCTTATACCCCGCTGGAGCTGCAGGGGCGTGATCTTTATATCCGTGAGGGCTGTTCCAATTGTCACTCCCAGACAGTAAGGCCATTCCGATCTGAAACTGAACGTTACGGGGAATACAGCAAGGCAGGGGAATTTGTATACGATCACCCGTTCCTTTGGGGTTCTAAACGGACCGGACCAGACCTGGCAAGGGAAGGTCAGAAATATGGAAACGCCTGGCATTATAATCACCTGATGGACCCGCGGCTAATGTCACCGGGCAGTATCATGCCCAATTATGACTGGTTAATCACACAGAACCTGGATACCACTTCAACCAGGRCTAAAATTCAGGCTATGCGGACCCTCGGGGTACCTTACCCTATAGGATATGAAAACATCGCCAACCGCGACCTCGAAAAACAAGAAAAAGAAATAAGAGATAACCTGTATACCGATCATATTAAAGTGAAAGACAATAAGGAGATCATCGCCATTATTGCCTACCTGCAACGCCTTGGGACAGATATAAAAGCCAGTAAAACAGCCAATAAATAATCAACATCATGTTTAAGCAATTCACAGAAAACATCAACGCAAACCAGGCTTACCTGTTATTCTCCCTCGGGATATTCTTTGTGTTTTTCATTGTAGTAACCATCATGCTGGTACGCACCCGCAAACAGCATGTAGATCATATGCGCGACCTGCCGCTGCAGGACAGTTTAACCGATATACAACAACCTTTTGAATCATGAAGTACCTACGCCTCCTATTAATATCAGCCATGGTCATGCTCTTTAAGCCCGTTATGGCAAGCGACAGCCTTATTCCGGGAGATGTTATGAATGAAATAGCCTATGGTATCATCGTTGCCATGTTGTTGGTTTTCGTCATCGCGATGCTAGTACTGTTAAAAACTTTTAAAGTATTAACCAAAATGGTGCTCAGGCAGCAAGGTTTAACCGAAGCAGAGATTGCCGCGGAAATGGTCCCTGAAAAAATAAAAAAGGAAAAGAAACCCAAAGCTGAGGTTTGGCAGAAAATACTTTCCCTGCGGCCGGTGGAAGAAGAACAGGAACTGTTGATAGCCCACGATTATGATGGCATCCAGGAACTCGACAACCCCATTCCAGCCTGGTTCATGTACCTTTTTTATGCCTCCATCATATTTGCCGCAGGTTACCTGCTGAACTATCACGTATTTAAAACGGGGCAGTTGCAATATGCAGAATATAAAACAGAAATGGTACAGGCAGACCGGGAGAAACAGGCATTTTTAAGTAAAGCCGCCAACCGGGTAGATGAGAACACGGTTAAACTGGTTCATGACCCTGCCTCCATGGCCTCTGGACAAACCGTATATATGCAAAACTGCAAACCTTGCCACGGTGATCATGCCCAGGGGAATGTTGGCCCAAACCTTACAGATGATTACTGGCTGCATGGCAATAAAATCAATGATGTGTTTAAAACCATAAAGTATGGCGTATTGGCCAAAGGCATGCCCACCTGGGAGAAGCAATTATCGCCAAAACAGATTGCAGATGTGGCCAATTATATCAAATCCCTGCATGGCTCAAACCCCGCGGGCGCAAAGGAACCGCAAGGGGCAAAGGAAGCGGATACAGACCAAAAACTGGTTGCAAATAAATAAACGATGGACGGAACACCGGTAGTGAAGGAAACAGAAAAACGCAAGTGGATTTACCCGCTGATTCGTAAAGGAAAATTGTATAAATGGCGTTCATGGATAAGTTACGGGTATCTCCTGCTTTTTTTTACCGCACCTTTTCTCAGGATTAACGGGCAGCCCTTGCTGCTGCTGAACTTTATGGACAGGCATTTTGTTATCCTGGGGCAGGTATTCTGGCCACAAGATATTTTCCTGTTTGTACTGGCTACCCTTGTTTTTGTGGTTTGTGTGGTGTTGTTCACCATTGCTTTCGGGCGTATTTTCTGTGGTTGGATCTGTCCGCAGACTATCTTTATGGAAATGTTTTTCCGAAAGATCGAAAACTGGATCGAGGGCAACGCCGGTAAACAGAAAAAGTTAAATGCCGCTCCCTGGACAAAGGAGAAAATCATAAAAAAAAGCTCCAAGCATATCCTATTTGTTCTCTTTTCCTTCTTAATTGGCAACACTTTTTTGGCTTACCTGGTAGGAAGTGATACACTTTTTAAAATCATTACCGAGCCGGTTGTGCTCCACTGGTCAGGCTTTTTAAGTATCTGGCTATTTACCCTAATTTTTTACCTGGTCTACAGCCAGGTCCGGGAACTGGTTTGTACAGTGATATGTCCTTACGGTAGGCTACAGGGTGTTTTACTTGACCAGGATACCCTTGTTGTAGCTTATGATGAAGTAAGAGGTGAGCCGAGGGCTAAACTATCTAAAAATACGAACCCGATTCATCTTACTGGAGACTGCGTGGACTGCGGGCTGTGTGTATCGGTTTGCCCCACCGGTATAGATATCCGGGAGGGGACGCAAATGGAGTGTGTGAACTGCACCGCGTGTATTGATGTGTGCAATGAGGTGATGGATAAGATCCACAAACCTCTCAACCTGATCGGGTTTTACTCGGAAAATATGATCCGTAAACAGCAAAAACCTTCATTTACCGGCAGGATGATGGGTTACAGCGGCGTCATCATAGTGCTGATGACGGTTCTTTGTTATTTTATTTTTAGCCGCGGCGATATGGATATTACTGTTTTGCGCAGTGCCGGCATGCTTTACCAGGAACAAGAGGGCGGTTACATCAGTAACATTTATAACGCAGAAATCATCAATAAATCCAATACAGCAAGGAACATTAGTATCGTTTCAGAGGATCTCGCAGTAAAAATAAAGTACATACAGGCACCAGGGGCTATCAGCGCAGGCGGGTCTGCCAAAACCGTCTTCTTTTTATTGATCCCGGCCAGGGACATTCACGCGGCAAAAACTGATGTCAAAATTAATCTTGTACTAAACAAAAAAATAATTCAAACGGTAAGCACCACCTTTGTGGGGCCATTAAATGATTAAAAAAATGAATTGGGGAAAAGGAATTATTACCGGCATGGCCTTGTTCATGCTTTTTATTATTAGTATGTGTGTCCGCATGGTTGCTTTGCCGGCAGATGAGTATGACCATCATTATTATGAAAAAGGGCTGGATTTTAATAAAGCCTATGCAAAGGAGAACCAGGTTGTTACAGACCATGCCCAGCCGGTTATCCATATCAACGGCAAACAGGTGAGCATATCTTTCACCGAACCTGCAAAAGGGAGTGTAAAATTCATCAGGCCTTCAAGCAAAGCGCTGGATGCCTCCTTTCCGTTAAATACCGAACTGGGCAAAATTGCTGGTTTATCCACTGCATCATTGATTAAGGGCCGGTGGCATGTAGTACTGGAATGGGAGAGTAACAGGAAAGCTTACCTATACGAAAAGGAGGTAGATATCGAATGAGCACAAACCAGATTGCCTTTTTTATAGGCTTGTTCGGCAGTGTCCATTGTATCGGGATGTGCGGCCCCCTGGCTTTTGCCGTGCCCTCTTTTCATGAACGCTGGTACATGGTAGTTGCCGATAAATTTATTTACAATGTGGGCCGGGTAATAACATACACCCTGCTGGGCTTGCTGATCGGTGTGGTGGGGCACCAACTTTGGCTGGCAGGTTTGCAGCAAAGTGTCAGTATCATCAGCGGCTTGTTGATCATAACTGCCGGTTTTTCCAGGATCTTCAAAGTAAAATTCAGCAGATCCAAATTCGCTGCCAAATCACTGGCGCCTGTGAACAGGCTGATAAGCTATGCGCTGCGACATAAAGCAGGACATTTTGTATTAGGTATGCTGAATGGATTTTTACCCTGTGGCTTTGTTTACCTGGCGCTTATCGGCGCGGTAAATACCTCCTCTCCTTCAGCATCAGCGCAATATATGTTTTGGTTTGGGGCGGGCACTTTCCCGTTAATGTTACTGGCTACTGTTAGTACCGGTTTAGTCGGCCTCCCCTTGCGCCGCCTGATCAATAAGGGAATGCCATACCTGATGGTTTGCCTTGGCCTCTGGTTCCTGCTTCGTGGCATGGAACTGAATATCCCTTACCTCAGCCCCGCGAAACCAGCCTCTGGCGTAAGTATTTGCCATTAGTTTTTGCAATTATCATGAAGTTATTATTGCCGGTTGTTTGGTAGTTAAGGCGCCTTTTGTGATCAGGGTCATATTATTCAAGGGGTGAGATCATGGCACGGATCACAGGGGTAAGAGATATTTGCAGTATTAATCATCATTATTATGGCAACTGTAAATACAACCACCCAATGGGCCGTTCAGGCCGCCACAAAATCCTATAGCAACGGTCTTCAAATTAAATGGACAACCTTCATGGAAAGCCAATCCGACAACAAAACTTTATGGTTCCTGATCTCACTGGTGTTTCAGGGCGTTTTCTTTTTGCCTGTACCGGCTGTTCTGATATATTATTTTAATGCTCCGGTCCTGGTAGTGGTTTTAACACTATCCTTGTTTTTTGCAAATATCATAGCTGGTATGGGAGGTGCGGGAATAAAAACCATGCTTAGGCTTTTTGCAATGAGTATACTTATCCATATTCTTATGCTGATCATCTTTATACTGTAACATTTCACCCTTACTTCAACTTATTATGATTGCAGGGCGATTGTTCCTTTGTATCATAAACCGTAAAGATATGGAGGAGGCCGTTGCTTTCGCCGTCTGGAAATAGCAAAACCCTCATAAAACCAGGTTTAAATTAAATGTATGCTACATGAGAAAAGGAGTTTTGCTGGTTAACTTAGGAACACCGGTTAGCCCGGCCACGGGCGACGTTCGCAAATACCTTACTGAATTCCTGATGGATAAAAGGGTGATCGATATACACCCTTTTTTACGTTTTATGCTCGTTCGTGCGATCATAGTACCATTCCGCGGACCCAGTTCAGCAGGTTTATACCGGAAGATCTGGAATAACAAAACCGGCTCGCCCTTGTTGCATTACAGCACCCTGCAGCAGCAATTATTGGCACAAAGTCTTGGTTCTGATTATGTGGTAGAGCTGGCCATGCGCTACCAGCACCCATCCATCGAAAGCGGACTGGCCAAATTGCGGAACGCTGATGTAGGCAGTATCCGGGTTATATCCCTTTTTCCGCAGTACGCCTCCGCTACCAGCGGTTCAGTGTTTGAAAAGGTAATGAATATCATCAGCACCTGGCCCGTTATACCATCGTTGTCATTTGCCAACGCGTTTTATGATAACCCTTTAGTCATCCGTGCTTTTGCAGTCAACGCGCGAAAATATTTGGCTGCAAATTATGATCATGTATTGTTCAGTTTTCATGGATTGCCGGAGCGGCAGGTGAGGCAATGTGATCCATCTGGTCTCCACTGCATGCAAAAAAGAAATTGCTGCGATCAAATCTCTGCTATCAACCAAAATTGCTATGCAGCCCAGTGCCATCAAACTGCCCGGCTCATTGCCGGTGAGCTGATGCTGAACAGGATGGATTATTCCATCAGCTTCCAATCAAGGCTCGGAAATTCGGAATGGCTCAAGCCGTACACTGCTGATAGGCTTACCCACTTGGCAGCGGTAGGTAAAAAAAGGACTTTAGTGATCTGCCCCGCTTTTGTAGCCGATTGCCTGGAAACGCTTTATGAAATAGGAGTAGAATACCGGGCAGCCTTTTTAATGGCTGGAGGAGAACACCTTCAGCTGGTGGAAAGCCTGAATGACAGCCCCATATTTATCCAGGCACTAAAAAATATGGTAACAGAAACTTCAACCTGTATTATGGCTTAAACCATAATACAGGTACATTAAACGGCCATGCTGAATAATGGCGTAGTTGGCTTATCCGCCCATAGCCTGGCATCAAGGCACATGCATATATTTCGCAGGAAGTTCTTACCAAGCGGTGTAACCCTCAAACCCAGCGAATCCGTTTCTATCAAACCGTCAGCTTCCAATGACTTTAGCCTGTCCAGGCCATCAAATATAGCTTCTGTGGTTTCACTATGATGATTCCAGTTTGTATGTCCTTTACACATGATGTTTAAGATGTGCCGGCGGATGATCAGGTCTTCCTGTGTTAATATATGCCCCTTAAAAACGGGTAAATCCCCATTTTTGATCAGCGCAAGATATTCTTCCACTGTTTTTACGTTCTGAGCGAATGCATTCCAGGAATCGCTGATAGCAGATACGCCAAGCCCAACCAGTAACCGGGTATGCTGATGGGTATAACCCATAAAATTACGGTATAAACTTCCCTTCTGTTCTGCTTTCAGCAATTCATCGCCGGGTAACGCATAATGGTCCATCCCAATTTCCTGATAACCATAGCTGCTCAGCAGCCTGCGACCGGTTTCATGCAGCTCGGCTTTCAGTTCCGGATCCGGAAGATCCGTCTCCGTAAAATGGCGCTGTCCCGGTTTTATCCAGGGCACATGCGCGTAACTGTAAAAGGCTATCCTGTCTGGCTTAAGGCCTGCAACGGTATTCATAGTACTGATCAGCCCTTCCTTTGTTTGTAATGGCAGGCCATAGATCAGGTCATAATTGACCGAGGTATAACCAATCTTAAGGGCCAGCAGGGTTACTGTCTGTACCTGTTCAAAGGTTTGGTGCCGGTTGATGATGAACTGCACTTTGGGGTCAAAATCCTGTATGCCCAAACTCAGCCGGCGAAACCCCAGATCAAAAAGGGTTTGCAGGTGGTCAATGGTGGTATTGGCAGGGTGAGCTTCAAAACTGAATTCAGCATCAGTATGGATGTGCACGCCTTCCAGCAAACCGTCAATCAGTTTATGCAGGTTTTCGGCGCTAAAAAAAGTAGGGGTGCCCCCGCCTAAATGTATTTCGCGGATCACCGGAACGCCATCGAATACCTCTCGATATAGCATCCATTCCTTCAATACGGCTGCTATATAAGGTTCCTCTACCTGGTGATTTTTGGTAATCCGGGTATTGCAGCCGCAATAGGTACACAAATTTTCACAAAAAGGCAGGTGGACATACAAACTAATACCCGAAGTTTCGTTACTCTCTACAAAAGAGAATCTGGCTGCCTGCTTCCAGGAAGACAGGCTAAAATTGGAATTATCCCAATAGGGCATGCTTGGATAGCTGGTATACCGAGGGGCGGCCACGTTGTATTTATCGGACAAATATTTATGCAGACTTTTCATGGTTGAGTATAGATAAATTTTCCTGGGCAATGTTTTTTTTGCAATCCTGCGCACAGGCACAGGCTTTGCCGACACATTTTTTGAGTTGCCATAAGTCAAGGCTTTTAATGGTCTGGTCGGCAATTTCCTGTAAAGCCTCTTTGGTCAGATACGCCTGATGTGGCGTGATCAGCACATTGGGATGGTTCATCAGGTTAAGCAGCAGCGGGTCTTTGATCAAATCCTTTTGGTGGTCCTCAAAGAAAAGACCCTTTTCAAATTCATAAACATCAAGCCCCAGGTATCCTACTTTTTTACTTTCCAGCGCGTGCAGTATATCCTGCGTATGGATGAGCGCTCCCCGGGATGTATTGATGAGCATGACCCCGGTCTTCATTTTTTCGAGCGTTTCCTTACAGATAAGATGCCTGTTTTCCGGTGTCATCGGAATGTGAAGGCTAATGATATCGGATGCACTTAAAAGGTTGTCTAATGAGGACTGTTTGACGTAGCGCAAGCCTTTGGGGAATTGGGGATCGTAGCCGATCACCTGACAACCGATGCCGTGAAAGATTGTAGCTGCAGCCTGGCCGGTATTGCCCAACCCCACGATTCCAATGGTTTTACCCGAAAAGTTAAAGCCGATAAGGTTATCATTGCGAAAATCAAATTCTTGACTGTGCCGGGCCGCTATAACAATGTGGCGGTTGAGTGCAAAGGCGAGGGCCAATGCATGTTCTGCTATGGCTTGCGGAGAATAGGAAGGAACATTGGCGATTTTCATCCCATGTTTTGCTGCAGCGTCTTTGTCAATGTGGTCTGTACCCGACGAGCGGGTTACAATAAATTTGACGCCATAGCCGGCAAGTATTTCAATGACGCCAGACGACACATCATCATTTGTGAATACAATGACTGCGTCCTTTCCTTCTGCATATACAGCTGTTTCCGGACCTAAAGGGTTTGAAATAAGCGTGATGTCATGCTTTTTCTGGTTGGCCTTTGCCAAATATTCTTTTTCAAAGTGCTTGATACTGTACGCTACCGCTTTCATCCTAATTGCTTTTATTAAACAAAGCTATTATTATGATAACCCCTATAGAATGAGTAATATCAGGCAAAATAATGACATGTGTCAGTTTTTCATTTTTACCAGTTTTTCGGGTTCCAGTATGTTGATCAGGCTGCCTTTCTTTTCAATCAGTCCTTCATCTTTAAAGTCTGATAGTGTCCGGCTTACGGTTTCAGTTGCCATTCCTGCCATAGCGGCGAGGTCCTCCCTGGTTATTTTAAAACCCGCCATGTTATTACCCTGCTGACGGAATAGCCGGATCAGAGCCTCAGCCATTCTTTTTCGTACAGAATGGTAAGCAAGCTGCATCAACTGGTCTTCCTTATACCTGATATCATTGGCCAGCAGCTTAATAAATTCGCGGGCTACCTCGGGATACAGATTAAGTAACCGTTCTACCTGGTCCTTAGGGATAAGACATAACGTGCTGTCTTCAAGGGCAGTTGCCGTATCCGTATAAGGCTCGTTGGATAACAGCGCATTGACGCCCAGGTATTCATCATTAGCATAAATGCCGGTCATTAGTTCGCGGCCATCTTCGGCAAGTTTAATAGTTTTTATTTTTCCGTTGATTACCAGGTAAAGGCCGGCACCCTTATCGCCATCATAGTATATGACCTGATTTTTTTTGAACTGACGGCTTCTCCGTTCGCTGATGATCTTTTTTAATTCGTTAAGCCCGTCGTTTCTGGAGATCAGGGTGTTCAAACTGTCCAATGATTTGCTATAAAAATTTTTCTGGAGTTCCTTCTTTTTCAGTCGGCTTTCAATGGCGTTGAGCAGGTCCATATCATCAAATGGTTTGGTCAGGTAATCATCTGCGCCCATTTCCATCCCCTTTCGCAGGTCTAACCGTTCGGCCTTGGCCGTCAGGAATATAAAAGGGACAGCACTGGTTTCAGGGTTTTTATTCAGCATATATAAAACTCCGTACCCATCCAGCTCCGGCATCATGATATCGCATAAAATAATATCGGGCGGATTTTTAATGGCGAGTTCTACCCCGGTTTTGCCATTATTGGCATCAGCTACATCGTAACCGGCCAGTTCCAGTATTTCAACCACGTTTTCACGGATGTCATTGTTGTCTTCAATTATCAATACTTTTTTATTCATGATATTGGAAATTTAATGGTGAATGTGGTTCCCTGGTTAATGTCGCTTTTAAACTCTATCTGTCCATTCATCAGGCGGGCGTAGCGGGCTACAATATTTAAACCTAACCCGGTTCCAGGGATATTACCGGTGTTATGGGCGCGGAAAAATGCCTCAAAAAGATGTTTTTGGTCGGTTTCCGGAATACCTATTCCGTTGTCTTTAACGGTGATCAGGCAAAATTGTGCATTGATCTCCGTGTTAAATTCTATGAAAGTGTTTTCTCCAGAATATTTTATGGCATTACCGATGAGGTTGATTACGCAGTTTCTGACCAGATTTTGGTCGAGGACGATCAGGCTGCTAATCCCGGTATGCTGGTAAATAATGTTTTGATTTTGCTTGGCCACCATTTGCATTTCCTCTGTAATCTCTTCCGAAAGCTTTACCAGGTCGAAAGCGATGAACGAAGGGGTTACCTTCCCGGCTTCCAGTTTTTCCAGCGATAGAAAATCGTTCAGGATAGCGGTAAGGTTACCAATCGCGGTTTTGATCTTACCGACATGTTTGCTGATGTTTGGATTATCGAAAGGCTGCGCATATTTTTCTATTAAAGAGGATGATAATTGTATAGCACTTAACGGCGTGCGGAACTCATGAGAAGCCATGGATACAAACCTGCTTTTTAGCTGGCCAAGCTCCTTTTCCTTTTCCAGGGAGAGGCTTACTTCTTCTTTGGCCCGTTGTAAGGCTTGTACAGTTTTCTTCAGGGATTGGGTCCTGTCTTCAACCAACTCTTCTAAATGGGCGGCATATTCCTTCAGTTGCGCTTCTGCTTCCATTTCCCGGCTCAGGTCATGAATAAAACCCGCATAGATCTTCCTTCCTGAAAAAGGAACGTCGCTCACCCCCAGTTTGAATGGAAATGTAGTGCCGTCTTTGCGTAAACCGGTCACTACCCGGCCAATGCCAATGATATGCGGTTCGTTGGTTCGCTGGTACCTATTAATATACTCATCATGTTGCTCCTTGTAAGGCGGTGGCATCAGTGTTGAAACATTTTTACCAATCACCTCCTCCGGGCTGCAAAGGAATAGTCTGCAGGCCGCGGGATTAATGGTTTCTACGATGCCTTTTCCATCGATCGTGATGATACCATCAATGGCGTTTTCGATGATCGCTTTTAAAAGAGCGGTGTTTTCCATATACAGATTTTATCAAATATTGATTGTGATCACAAATATTGGTAATCAGAACCATATAAAATATAATTCTTTTCACCCAAAAAAGTGACGATGGTCATTTTTTTGGGTGTCATTTTATAAAAACCCACCTAAAGGTCGAAGGTGATCGTTGGCATCTTTGAAACCAACAGCAGTCATTTATCCAAGTGACCGGCTGGCCGTTGCTAATTAAAGCAGATGGGAAAGGGCTTAGTATTCCGCTGAAGAATATTTTACTTAAAGAAGGGAAATCTTTATTGGGAAAAACCTCATGGCATTATCGGGCTATCGCATTAGCTGACAATTATATAATGCACATTGCATCTGATTATCAATTGCTGAATATAAATTCGATTGGATTAGAATGGAAAGATATCGTGAATGTAAAATCTTGAATCAATCTTAAACAGATTAGTATCAATTACACACCACAGGATTTAAGGGTAAGCTAAAGCCAAAGCTGCTTCCTTTTCCTAATTCACTTTCTATTGTAAAATTTCCATTATGTTTTTTGATGATCTCGGATGCGATATAAAGTCCAAGGCCAACGCCCTGGTAAAGCATTGATGTTTTACTTACGCGGTAAAAACGCTGAAATAATTGGCCTATGTCCTCTTTTGCAATGCCTATTCCAAAATCCTCCACATTTATTACAATGTGCCCCGAAGCCACTTTTGCCTTTACAATTACTTTATTTGCATCTGGAGAATATTTTATGGCATTATTAAGAAGATTAATCAAAACCTGTTCTATCTTAAATTGATCGCCTGTGTAGTGTATATCAATTGAGTTTTCAAGCAGGATCTCATGTTTATTAGAGATTTGTTGTACGCTGGATATACTATTAACAAGCGCATCTGAAAAACTAAATTCAGATATATTCAAATCTACTTGCCCGGAGTTTATCCTGGTAACATCTAATAAATCTTCTATTAATCTTTCCAGGCGTTTAATGCTATTGTTAGCATTTACAATAAAGGCATAAGTTTTATCAGCTTTGTTGGTCTTTTTTTCCAGGAGCTGATTAATGGCTTTAATATTAGTTAATGGTGTTTTAAATTCATGACTTACCATATTAAAAAACTCATCTTTCTTTGCTTCTGCAGCGGCGCGTCGTTCTTTTTCCTGCTTTTGAACCAATAATTCTCTGTTGGCTATAATTAATTCTGCGGCGCGTTTTTCTTTTTCTTCATCCTGGAAGCCAAGTTCTTGAAGTGCTATAATCAATTCGGCGGCACGTTTTTCTTTCTCTTCATCCCGAAAATCGAGTTCAATGTTGGCTAATATCAATTCAGCCGCCCTTTTTCCTTTTTCCTTATTCTGAAATACGAGCTCCTTGTTAGCTATGATTAATTCTGTTGCCCGTTTTTCTTTTTCCTTATTTTGAAATACCAGTTCAGCATTGGCAATTATTAATTCTGCCGCCAGTTTTTCCTTTTCTAAATTTTGAAATATTAGCTCTGTGTTTGCTATTATCAATTCCGCGGCACGCTTTTCTTTTTCCTGGTTTTGAAATATTAGCTCTGTATTCGCTAATATCAATTCCGCAGCCCGTTTTTCTTTTTCTTCGTTTTGTAAACTGAGCTGGGCATAAGCGATAATTAATTCTGCCGCGCGCCTTTCCTTCTCTTCATTTTGAGAATCAAGCTCTTTATTTACTTCAATTAACGCTGCGGCAAGCTTTAGTTTTTCTTCGTTTTGAAAATCAAGCTCAATGTTTGCAATAATTAACTCTGCTGCGCGCTTTCCTTTTTCTTTATTTTGAAAAAGTAGTTGGGTGTTTGCAATGCTTAATTCGGCAGCAAGCTTTTCTTTTTCCTGATTTTGGATGATGAGTTCCTTGTTTGCAATACTTAATTGATCGGATATATTCATTTTATCTTTTTCCATAATATGGCTTTACAACCAATTGGGGGGTATATCGTAACTGTCCGATACAAATTATAACAAACTGATTGTGAATTGCTAAGCTTGAAAAAACCGGATCACTACAATAGTACATAATAAAAATGTACTATCGGCATGATAAAGCCTTAATAGGTTAAAAAGTTACCCCGATAACCCTCGTAGTCCTGCTTTGATCTCTATTTCTTCAATTACTAATTAAAAACCCGAACCTTAAACGAAAATCGCCGTTTAATTTACTTAATCCCCCTACGCTAATTAAGTAATAATCCTGTCGGATTAAATATTATTTGTTCAGAAAAAATTTCATTAATGGATGATAATGTAAATAAAGAAAAACCCGAAGTAAGACTCAGAGCTTTCAGGGCAATTGATGAGCCCGAAACTTGCGAGCTATTTATTGAAGGCCACACTAATGTTTTAACCAGCATTGGCGTTACAAAGGTTACATCCTCTAAAAATGAATGGTCGGCAAACCCCGGCGCTTTTGTAATAATCGTTGAATCAATGGATGGAAAAAAGGTTTACGGAGGCGCGAGGGTTCACGTTGCAGGAGGATCGCAGCCATTACCCATTGAGCAGGCAACTGGCGGAATGGACGCTCGGGTATTTGGCCTGGTTAATAATTTTGCACAACATGGTACCGGAGAAATTTGTGGTTTGTGGAATTCGCAGGAACTTTCAGGATATGGTATAGGAACCCCATTGCTGATACGTGCAGGTATTGCAATTTCATCTCAAATAGGGTTAAAGTCACTTTTTGCATTATGTGCTCCCTATACCGTAAAACCCGTAGTCAATTGCGGTATGGTACTCGTAGCCGGGATTGGTGATAAAGGAACTTTTTATTATCCAAAGATTGACCTTATCGCCACAGCTATGATTTTAAAAGATGTTTTCTCTTTAGAAAAAGCCGGGGAAGAGGATAAACTTGCAATGTTTGCAATGCGGTCTTCCCCAAATTCTTTAAGGATAGAGGAATTAAAGCAAAAAGAAATAACGATTAATTTTAGGCTTCAGATTCCTAATCTTCATCAATGGGATTTATCTCAAACTATAGCATCAGCCCAAAAGAATTTTCTGGAAAGGAAAGTGGAAAGAAAAGAACCGGAGTTTTTTTAAATTTTATTTTATTTGTTTTTAAAGGTTAACTAATTCCTGTCTACTTCGTATAGATGGTTAATAATCTTAACTTATGGATAATATACCAGATTTTCTTGCAAGCTTTAAAGAAACAAAAAACATTCACGAGCCAATCATACTCAGGTTAGATAACCAGGCTGATAAAGCAACTTTTAAAAAGCTATTTGAGGATTCAAAAATAACATTTGTTTATGACGAAATTTATGGGCAGTTACAAGAGCTGATTAAATGTTATAACCCATCTGTTAAAATTAAGCAGAATGAATACCCCAAACTTATTGATAAACATTTAGCCGGGAAAGATATTGGAGAATATGGCGTATGGGTTTATTATCCATGGAATCAGCGTTTGGTACATTTGCTGGATAAGGAAGAGTTTATTGAAGTGCGTACAAATAGAAACCAATATAAAATAACCAAAGCTGAGCGGGATATACTAAGTACAAAGAGGATTGGAATTATTGGGCTTTCTGTGGGGCAATCCATTGCTTTAACATTAGCAATGGAACGTGGGTTTGGTGAGTTGCGACTTGCTGATTTTGATGAATTAGAGTTGAGTAATTTAAATCGTATTCGTGCCGGGGTGCATAATTTAGGGATTCCTAAAGTAGTAATAACAGCCCGGGAGATTGCCGAAATAGATCCTTTTCTGGATGTGACGTGTTTTTTTGAAGGCCTGACAGAAAAGAATATGGACGATTTCTTTTTGAAAGATGGAAAGCTCGATATTTTGGTGGATGAATGCGATGGGCTTGATATGAAAATAATATCACGTTTTAAAGCAAGAGAACTTAAAATACCGGTAGTTATGGATACCAGTGACCGTGGGATGCTGGATGTGGAAAGATTTGATCTGGAACCGTCAAGGTCTATATTGCACGGAACGGTTGACAATGTAGATACAGCAACGATAAAAGGTTTAACTAATGAAGAAAAAATACCCATTGTTTTACAAATGCTGGGTATTGAAAACGTATCATTAAGGATAAAAGCCTCGATGATAGAGGTGGAGCAAACCATTAACACATGGCCTCAACTGGCAAGTTCTGTTGCATTAGGGGGGGCAGTGGGGGCTGATGCATGCCGGCGTATCCTGCTTGATCAGTTTCATGATTCGGGAAGATATTATGTTGACCTGGATGAAATTGTTGGCGATAAAATACCTGAGCCATTTATTTCGCAAGTGCCTGTTAATCCCTTCTCGCCGTTACAGGAAAATGAAATGTATCTATTGGCACAAAATTATAATCCGGAAGTTAAGCCCGACGGGATTAGTATTGATAATGATTTGATACAAGAATTGGTTAGGGCCGCCTGTGCAGCTCCCTCAACGGGGAATGACCAGCCCTGGAAATGGTTATATCATAACGAGACTTTATTTCTTTATCATGACGAATACCGTTCTTTTTCTTTCGGCGATTTTCAAAAAACAGCTTCATTTATTTCATTTGGCGCGGCATATGAAAACCTGTATATCCATGCGCTTAGTAAGGGGATAGAAACTTTTTATGAGTTTTTACCCGGCCAGGATGAAAGATTGGTGGCGGCAATCCGGTTCAAAAAGATTGAAAACCAGGTAAATCCCCAATTAAATAATCTTGATGCCAGCATTTTTAAACGGCATACCAACAGAAATCCATCACCAAAAACAGAACTTTCTTCAACTGTTTTTGAGCAGTTGGCAATTATTACAGAATCAATTCCGGGGGCTGCGTTTCAATATTTCACAGATGAAAGCATCATAAAAGAGTTAGGAGAGATTATTGGTGCGTGTGATAGGGCTCGTCTATTAAACCCTGCCGGGCATAACGATTTTATTAATCATGAAATGCGATGGACATCTGAAGAGGCTTTAATCAAAAAAGATGGTATTGATGTAAAAACGCTTGGTTTCACTAATTCGCAACTGGCAGCTTTAAATATCATTAGGAATGAGGAAGTGATCAGAACCATTAACAAGCTTGAAGGCGGTTACGGCTTTGATTCGCTTTCGAAAAAAATAGTGAAAACAGCATCGGCACTGTGTATGATTACTTTGCCCGAATATAACTTAGAGAATTTTTTTGAAGGGGGGCGAGCAATGGAACGTTTTTGGCTGCAGGCTACTAACCTTAACCTGGCGGTGCACCCGGTTATCTCTCCTTTTTATTTATTTTCAAGAATATTACATGGTAACGGCGAAGGGTTAGATACTAAAACCATTAGGGAGCTCACCGGCTTAAGAAAAAGATTTGATGAAATTGCCAAATTGGGGAATAACCGGGCCGAGGTATTCTTCACTAAGATTGCGATTGCAGAAGAACCTGTTTTAAAAGCCTATAGATTGCCATTGGAACAAGTATTAGTTTTTGATTAGCATTAAATTAATATATTTTAGTATTAAATTAGTTTTTTTAATATTAAACACAAACTACATCAACCAATAACGTGATTTACCATCCCGTGCCTGTTAATATGAAAAAATTTTATTTAAGTCTGTTATTCTTTCAAATACTTTGTTTAACAAACGGTTTTGCACAAAAAGCGATACTTTTTAAAGGCGATAATATAGTTATTGGTGAAAACGTGTCGGTTTTGGAAGATGCTACAAGGCATCTCGATATACAATCAGTGCGTAAGGCCTCGGGGTTTGTACAGTCGCATACTCAGGTCCCTAACCTTCAGCTTAGTAATTCAGCTTTTTGGTTACGGTTTATAATTAAGAATGAAAGCGCTGAGACGAACCTTATTCTTAATCTTGAATATCCCACGTTAGATTTATGCCAGTTTTATTATCCTGTTAATGGTGTTTTTTATAAAGAAACATTAAGAGACAATAATCCATTTGCAAAAAGAAAAKATAAGCACAAGGATTTTCTWTTCGATGTTAAAATTCCAAATGATAGTACAGCTACTTTTTATCTGAAGGTTGAATGCAGCCAGCAAATGGTTTTACCATTAGTAATAGGTACGCCTCAAAAAATAGCCGAATCAAAACTTAGTCACGATCTGGTAT
>NZ_JBFUKF010000062.1:0-19812 GCF_056400985.1 Mucilaginibacter sp. P4_G9
CCCTGAGCCTGTCGAAGGGTCGCGCGCAGAGGCCTTCACCCGCTATGCTTCGACAGGCTCAGCATGACAGCCCTTTTTTAACAATCATTCTACTTCTCACAACAAGAAATATCTTTAAATATAGACTGATAATCAGCTACTTGAAAGCACGTCATTATAAGGCACGAATCCCGACTTACAGAGGAGTAGCTGTGTAAATCCGATCTGCATGGCGGCGAGCCGACTCACCCCGACATCGCTGCGCTTGTCACCCCTCTCTCCGCTTCGCGCATAGAGGGGATTTGAAAAATTAATAAAAATGTTTTAAACCCTCTTTCCAACGAAGTTGAAGAGAGGGTCGGCCAGCGAAGCGTAGCCGGGGTGAGTCGTTGCCAGCATGCAAAGCCGATTGCTTGGTTTAACCCAGCACGTCACCCTCTTTTTCCAGAATTATCCTGGTGGATACCCGCAATGACGGTCTATTTTCATCTATTTTTAAACAGCCTCTAAGAGATACACTAATATATCGCCTGCTCAAATAATCATTATTTAGTATCCCACCAAAGTCTATCAGTTAATTTGGCACTCTGCTGAGACTGTGGATTTGAAATAATTTCTGCCTGGGGGTATAATACCCTTCGCGGAATAGCAGAGAGCGCATTTGGCGCGGGCGATAAGGCCGGAAAGCCTGTACGCCTGTAATCATTAAAGTTTTCGAGCGAAAGGAAATTCGCTATGCCTTTTTCCTCAATGATCAATTGTTCGGCATTACTGCTGGTAAGCGTTCTTGAAGCAACGTAGGTGCCGGCATTAGCGGTGCTTACCCCAAGCTTGGTCATATGTGATAAAACCGCAGCCTGGTAAACAGGCTGTGCACTTAAATAGCCCGAAGTTATCAATGTGGCCTCAGCTTTTATAAATAGTGCTTCTGAGTAATTTACAATATAGTTAGTTGCCCCGGCTGCACCGTAAAAAGCCCCTGGGCGAGAGTACTCTTCCAATTGACCTATAGTGCTCAAACCCTCACCAAGACCAGTGTACAAGCCGGTTGCAGTTGCAGGAGCAACCATAATAGTTAACCGCGGATCATTGCGTGTTTTAAAACCATCAACCAGGGTGTTTGCCAATACCATTGTGCTGGCCGATATAAAATTTTGCTGCCATGGGTTTTCGCCACCGGCTGCACCGGTATAGTTCATTTTTAAATCATCATCATTTGATTGCATACCGCTTTGCAGTGCTGTAAGGGCTAACTGAGCCTGTGCTGCCGCTGTGTAGCCGGGCGCCTTAGCAAGGTGCATATAATAACGGGCTTTTAAGGTATAAGCCAGTTTTGTCCATTTACTCATATCGCCGCCATAAAAGAAATCGTCTCCGCCTGGAGTTGCCGTGCCGTTTTTAGCAATATCGGCTATACCTGCGTCTAACAAGCCTTGTACCTGGGTATATATATCTTTTTGAGCATCGTATACCGGCGTAAAATTAGAGCTGCCATTAAAGGCCTGTGTGTAAGGAATATCACCCCAAAGATCAGTTCCGGCACCAAGGCAATAAGCCGTTAAAATTTTAGCTATACCGGCATAATTTGTTTTCCCATCGCTTGCAGCCTTTTTGTTTAGTGTTACCAGGTTATTTAAACAGGTAACATACAGGTTGCTCCAATCGCCGTCCATATCCGAATTATACATTAAATAAGTGCCTGCATTGGGTGCAACCTGGTTAAGTGCGGCAACCTGCATATACTCCTGCACAATCATGGCTACATTGCCGGCATATAAGTTTGATGCTATAGCTAATTCAACCGGGGCAAGAATTTGTGCTTCTGCCACATCAATAGGCTGATTAGGATTTTGGTTAACGTTGATATATTTTTTACACCCCGAAACACTTATCAGGATACATGATAGTAAAATCATTAATATTTTTTTCATGATATTTTTTATTTGATAAATGATTATTAAAGTGAGAATTTTAAGCTGAAGTCGATAGATCTTGATGTTGGCGTAGAGAATGAATAAATTCCCTGCGAGCCATTTGATGAACCGAATGAACTTACTTCCGGATCGCCGCCTGTAAAGTGCGGTGCGTATATCCACAGGTTACGCCCGGTAACACTTAAATTAACCGTTTTGAAAGGGCTGCCCTTTAACCATGATGGTTTTAAAGTATAGCCTAAGCTTACATTTCTTAATTTAATGTAAGTACCGTCCTGTATTACAGATTCGGTGATACCATTTACGCGCTGGTAGTAAGCCTGGCCATTAACCGAAATAGTATTTGGCAGGCCTGTTGATTCGATGATGCCGGGAACAATTCTTGGCCCCCTGTTTTCGGTTACCTTAGGGGTTCCGTAAAAATAGCCGTATCCGTCTACGTTATTTTGGATATCGCCGCCTTTTTTCACATCAAAAAAGAAGCTGAGGTTAAATTGCTTATACCTGATGTTATTAGTAATTCCCCCGGTCCATTTGGGGTTTATATCACCTAAAATTCCTTGTGTAGCATCGGCATAAGGCAATCCGTCATCGCCAATCAGTAACTTACCCTCTGTATTGCGCGCATACCGGGTACCAAATATTGTTCCATAGGGCTGGCCTTTAATAATGGTAGTAAAGCCATTTCCAATTTGCTCCAGGTCACCGTAAATGCTAAGTACTTTATTCCTGGTACGCGTAAAATTTAAGGTCACGTTCCAGTTAAAGTCCCTGGTTTTTACAGGTACAAGGCCCAATAATACCTCAATACCTTTATTTTGCATTACGCCGGTGTTTACTGTAGTACCGTTATAGCCGGTTGAAGGTGCAATACTTACGCCCGGAATTATACCATCTGTTGTCTTTTTGGCAAAATAGGAAGCTTCCAGGCTTATCCTGTTATTAAAAAACCCGGTTTCAAAACCAACTTCGAACTCATTAATTCTTTCGTTTTTCAGGAAAGGATTTCCCAATGTAGCACCCAGTAAGAATCCCGATTGTCCCTGGTAAGGGAATGCAATGTTACGGATGGTTTGGCTATAATAAGGTGTGGTTAATGAATATGCCCCTACATTACTCCCGCCAACCGTGGCATAGGATACCCTGAATTTACCAAGGTTCATGATGTCCTGGAACTCCCTTGAGAAAAATTCAGAAAATATAAAGCTGGTGGCCGCAGATCCATAAGGATAAAAGCTATTTGAGGTTGCTAACACCGAACTTCCATCATATCTGCCGGTTAAGGATAAAACAAGGAATTTCTTATAATCAATATTTGATTGTGCGTAGAAACCAATCCTTCGTATGAGGGCATGGCTTTCAGAAAAAGTAACGGTTGAAGCAGAGCTGATATTGTCAAGATCGGCCACCGAAAGCCCAAGACCATTCGCGTAAGAACTTTCTGTGTATTGAGAGAAAATATTGTTCCCGATAACACCATCAATACTAAAATCGCCAAACTGATGATTAGCGCTTATGATCAAATCATTATTTATTTGTCTGAAATTGGCATTATTAACAACAATACGTCCGTTAGGGTTGGATACCGAGTTTGCTGATTCATGATATTTATCCTGTTCGGCATATACGTCGGCACCAAACCTTTCGGTTATAGTAAGCCATTTTAACGGTTTATAATCCGCGGTAAAGGTTGGCATAWAACGGTTTACGCCCGATTTGTTTGAGATATTAGCGAGTGCCCAGTAAGGGTTGTTTCTTGAATAACGATACAGACGTTGTGTACCATCTGCATTTTCATAAGGCTGCAGGTTGTACGATATAGGGGCGGTAAAAATAGTCCATACCGGACTCTCTAAAGCCCATCCTTCGGGCAGGCGGTCATTTTGAGAATTAGAATAATTTAACTGGAAGGTTGTAGTTAAATTAGGAAGGATTTGAGCTCCATATTTGGCAAATATCGAATTCCGGATAAACGAGGTAGTTGGTACAGTTCCCTGCTGATTGAAATTAGAATATGATATAAAGTAATTAGAAGCAGGTCCTCCGCCATTTATGCTAACCACGTTATTATAGGTGTGGCCGGTTTTAAAAAACAGATCTGATTGATTATATTTTTTTGCAGCCTGCCCGTTTATCTTTAAGGTATCCATCAATGGGCCCCAGGAAGTACTGGTTTTCATAGCATCACCATCATAATAAACACCGCCCGTACCTTGTGCGTATTTACTCTGGATTTGCGGAAGTAATGGATTCTCAAATGACAGATCGGACGAAAAATTAACAGTAGGTTTTCTGTTAGCAGAACCAGTTTTTGTGGTGATAATAATTACCCCGTTTGCACCCAGCGACCCATATAATGCAGTAGCCGCAGCTCCTTTTAAAACATTGATATTTTCGATTATGTTGGGGTCTAAATCGGCTATCCTGCTTGTACCCGGCCCGGAATTAAGATTGCCCGTTTCGCTGTTATCCACAGGGATACCATCTATAACCATTAAAGCATTGTTATCGCCATAAAATGACGAAGCACCACGAATAACAATACGTGTAGAGCTTCCTGGATTACCGGATGAGCTGGTAATTTGCACGCCCGATACCTTGCCGGCAATATTGTTAACAATATTGGGATCTTTACCCTGTACCAGTTCGGCACCCTTTATTTCCTGGCTGCTGTAGGTTAGTACTCTTTTATCCCGCTTTATGCCAAGCGCGGTTACAACAACTTCGCCTAAGGTTTTATTGTCTTCAGGTAAAACAACATCTATCTCGGTTTGGCCTGTTAGTTTTACTTCTTTGGAGGCATAACCTATAGCCGAGATGCTAAGTGTACCTGTGCCTGTGTAAGTAATAGTGAATGCACCATTGGCATTGGTACTTACACCTTTATTGGTGCCTTTTAGTCTGACAGACACGCCGGGTATTGGCTGGCCTTTATCGTCAGATACTTTTCCTTTTAATGCAACTGTTTGGGCGTATGTGCTACCACAAAACACAACCATGCAAAATAAAGGTAAAATAAGCCGTTTGAGTAATGGTTTTAGTTTCATAAACTAATTTTTGGGGTTAAGAATTTATTTTAATCAAGTCTGATTTTCAGATATGTAAATTTATTTGCCCCAACATTCCATTTTTGGCAGAAATTTGCCAAAGCTTACCGTATATTAACATTGTTGTTACAACAACATTAAAAAATTATGATATTTCTATAAAATCAGCTTTAATCATGACTTTTATTACTAAAAGCTTAAGTCAGTAAAAAACAGTTAAAATCCGGTTAATACCTGCAAATTATTATGGCTAAATATTCATAACGCCATGGTAATTTTATAAACTGATTTTTATAATTACATAAACCCAAACACTATGCTGATAAATAAGTGGCTTAAATTAAACATGTGCCTTATTGCAGGTTTAACCACAGCTGAATTTGCACAGRCACAATCATATGTGCCCGAATGGAATGACACCCGGATTAAGGTAAAAGCCCAAACGGAGATTAAGGCCTATACTTTTGATTTGAAAGATGTAGCACTACTGGAAAGCCCATTTAAACAAGCCATGCAGGTTGACGCCGCGTATTTGCTATCAATTGAGCCCGATCGTTTATTATCTGCATTCCGCTCGCACTCGGACTTAAAGCCTAAAGGAAAAATGTATGAAGGCTGGGAGTCAACCGGATTGGCAGGGCATACCCTTGGGCATTACCTTTCGGCCATTGCCATGCATTATGCCTCAACCCGCGATCCTGAATTTTTAAAACGGGTAAATTATATTGTAAAAGAACTGGGTGAATGCCAGGTGGCCCGTAAAACCGGCTATGTGGGCGCCATACCTAAAGAAGATACGATCTGGGCCGAGGTTGCCAAAGGAGACATCCGATCAAGGGGATTTGATTTGAATGGCGGCTGGTCGCCATGGTATACGGTGCATAAGGTTATGGCGGGCCTGTTAGATGCCTATTTATACTGCAACAATACACAGGCGCTTAAAATATGTAAGGGCATGGCCGACTGGACCGGCGAAACCATCAAAAACCTTGATGATGACAAACTGCAGAAAATGCTGCTTTGCGAATACGGCGGCATGGCAGAAACCCTTGTTAATTTATATGCTATTAATGCCGATAAGAAATATCTTGAACTATCATACAAGTTTTACGACAAGCGCATATTGGATCCGCTTGCCGAAAAACAGGATGTGTTACCCGGAAAGCATTCAAATACCCAAATACCTAAAGTTATTGCCAGTGCAAGGCGGTATGAGCTTACCGGCGACAAAAAAGACAAGGCCATTGCCGATTTTTTTTGGGAAACTGTAACGCATAACCACTCCTACGCCACGGGCGGCAACAGTAATTATGAGTACTTAGGCGAGCCCGGCAAGCTAAATGATAAGCTTACCGAGAACACCACCGAAACCTGCAATACCTATAATATGCTTAAATTAACCAGGCATTTATTTGCGGTTGAACCTTCGGCAGCGTTGATGGATTATTACGAGAAGGCATTGTACAATCATATCCTCGCATCTCAAAATCACGAAAACGGGATGATGTGCTATTTTGTACCTTTAAGAATGGGCGGCAAAAAAGAATATAGCAGTCCTTTTGATACTTTCACCTGCTGTGTGGGCTCGGGCATGGAAAACCATGTAAAGTACAATGAAAGCATTTATTTCAGGGGCGCCGATGGCAGCTTGTATATCAACCTGTTTATCCCATCGGTACTAAAATGGAGCGGAAAAGGTTTAACTATAAAACAAGAAAGCAATTTACCGGCCGGCGATCATATTTCCTTTACTGTTAATACTTTAAAACCTGTTGCAATGGCTATCCGCATCCGTAAGCCTAAATGGACCAGCAACGCGGCTATCAGCATAAACGGCAAAAAGCAACTGGTTAGCGCAGATGCCCAGGGCTACCTGGTTTTAAACCGTAAATGGAAAAATAACGACAAAATTGAATTTACCACGCCCGAGACTATTTATACAGAGGCTATGCCTGATAATGCCAACAGGCGTGCCATATTTTATGGCCCGGTATTATTGGCCGGTATTTTGGGTAATACAGAACCCGACCCACTTAAAGGTGTCCCGGTTTTTGTTACCAGCGAAACCGACCCTAACAAGTGGCTTCAAATGGTTGATAAGAAGCAATTGAGCTTTCGCACCGAAAATATTTCGAAACCGGCGGAGGTTAAACTAATCCCTTTCAATCAAACTAAAAATGAATATTATTCTGTTTACTGGGACGTATTTACGCCAGCATCATGGGCGGTACAGCAAAAAGCCTATGACGAACAAAAGAAAAAACAACAGGAGCTGGAAGCCCGTACCACAGATATTTTACGCATAGGCGAAATGCAGCCCGAGCGGGATCATAATTTCAGCGGCGAAAACGCTATTACGGGAGAAGACCACCAAAAGAAATGGAGATCAACAGAAAATGGCGGGTTTTTGTTGTATGAAATGAAGGTTGATGCCAATGCACAAAATACCCTGATTAATACCTACTGGGGCATGGATAACCGGGGCCGTACCTTTGATATCCTAATAGATGGCATAAAACTATCAACCGAGGACCTTAATCAGTATAAGGAAAGCCGTTTTTATGACATCAGCTACACCATACCTATTGAGCTAACCAAAGGAAAACAAAAAGTAAGCGTTAAACTATTACCTAAAAAAGATAACAGCGCCGGTCCGGTTTACGGTAGCCGCATGGTTAAAAACTAAATGAATATGATGATCAATAAAAGAACAGCGGCCTGCCTGCTGTCATTATCAGTTATAAGCTTAAGCAGCAGGGTCTCTGCACAACAAAAGGATTACCCTATTCAGCCGGTAGCTTTTACCAGCGTGCATGTTAATGATAACTTCTGGCAACCCAAAATGGAGGTAAATGCCAGGGTTACCATACCTTATGTACTTGCCCAATGCAAGGCAAACGGGCGCATGGATAATTTTTTAAGGGCATCCAAAAAACTGGACGGTGATAAGTTGAGCGAATTCCCCTTTGATGACACTGATGTATACAAAGCTATTGAGGGCGCATCATACTCCATGCAGAACAAAAACAACCCTACGCTGGATAAGTATATTGATACCCTTATCGGTATTATCGGCGCCGCACAGGAGCCAGATGGTTACCTGTATACTTTCCGCACGGTTCACGCCCAAAAACCACATGAGTGGATTGGTGATAAACGCTGGGTGAACGAAGAAATATTGAGCCATGAGTTGTATAATTGCGGCCATTTATACGAAGCCGCGGTTGCGCACTACCAGGCTACCGGCAAGCGTACCCTGCTCAACCTCGCCATAAAAAATGCCGACCTGCTTGTAAAAACCTTCGGACCGGGAAAAATTGAAGAATATCCAGGTCACCAGATAGTAGAGATAGGCTTATCAAAAATGTACCGCGTTACGGGCAACAAACAGTACCTTAACCTGGCCAAATTTTTCCTGGATGTACGCGGCCCTAAAGGCGATGCGTATAACCAGGCAGATAAAAAGGTGGTTGACCAGCATGAGGCCGAAGGCCATGCGGTAAGGGCTGCTTATATGTACACCGGTATGGCAGATATTGCCGCCTTAACGGGCGACACCAAATACTTAGCAGCGATTGATGATATATGGGGAGATGTGGTAAACAAAAAACTGTATATCACCGGTGGTATAGGTGCAACCGGCGCCGGTGAAGCATTTGGTGATGCCTACCAGTTGCCCAATATGTCGGCATATGCAGAAACCTGCGCGGCCATTGGTAATGTTTACTGGAATAACCGCATGTTTTTGCTGCATGGCGATTCCAAATATATTGATGTACTGGAAAGGACGCTTTATAACGGCCTGCTCTCGGGTGTTTCTTTAAGTGGCGACAGGTTCTTTTATCCAAATCCGCTTGCTTYCATGAATCAGCACCAGCGCAGCGCGTGGATCAGCTGTGCCTGCTGTATCAGCAACATGACCCGCTTTTTACCGTCGTTACCAGGCTACGTTTACGCCAAAAATAAAAACGACCTGTATATTAACCTGTTCATGAGCAACTCCAGCAATATTAAGCTGGCATCGGGTAATGTAAACATTGTTCAGGCAACGGATTACCCATGGAAGGGCAAGGTTGATATTACGGTTAATCCCGCAAAAGCAATGGCCTTTACTTTAAGGGTACGCATACCGGGCTGGGCAAAGCAGCAACCTGTTCCGGGCGATTTATATACTTTTATGGATAAAACGCCATTACCCGTTGTTTTATCAGTAAATGGCAAAGTTACCTCATTTGTAAGCGAAAAGGGGTACGCGGTAATAAAACGCAACTGGAAAAAAGGAGACAAGGTAACCCTTAACCTGCCCATGGAAACAGAAAAGGTTTTGGCCAACCAAAAGGTGAAAGATGATAAAGACCGCTTTGCTTTTGAACGCGGACCAATTGTTTACTGCCTGGAAGGTCCGGATAACCGGGACAGTCTTGTTCAGAATATATTGATCGACAAAAATGCTATTGCAAACGCTAATTACCAGGCAGACCTGTTAAATGGCGTAGACGTGATAAATACAGAAGGTAAAAGCACCAAAAGACAGCTCAACAGCGATAAGCTAACCGAAACTGACCAGCAGGTAAAGGCTATCCCCTACTATGCCTGGGCAAACCGCGGCCCCAGCGAAATGACTGTTTGGATCCCTTATGAAGCATCGGCATCAAGGCCAAAACCAGCCCCTACCATTGCCAGCAACAGCACGGTAACATCATCATTAAAAAACAAAAGAATGTACCCGGCTATAAAAGATCAGTATGAACCGGCCGGTTCTGGTGATACAAACTACCCTTACCTCCACTGGTGGCCTGCACACAATACCAGCGAATACGTGCAGTATGATTTTGATGCGCCTCATACTGTTAGCGAATCAAAAGTTTACTGGTACGATGATGGGCCATGGGGAGGGTGCCGTATACCTGTTTCCTATCAGATCCTGTATAAAAAAGACGGGCAATGGGTACCTGTAAAAAACACAACACCATACACCATCAGCAAGGATAATTTTAATACAGTGACGTTTGAGCCTGTAAATACAACCGCTTTACGTATAGAAGTTAAATTACCCGCCGATAATTCAACAGGAATACATGAATGGGCTGTTAAATGATAGATCGACTATAAAATAAAGGCTTTTTTAAAACAGAAAACCCGACTGGTAAAATTACTGCCAGTCGGGTTTTCTGTTTTAAGTTAGTAAACTTTGCTTTTATCAGGTTGTACATCACTCCCAAAAATTCAATCAAATACTGTAGTTAAATAATAATAATCAATAAAATACCCTAAGACGGCTATTGATCTTGAATATTTTTTTGTTAAATTAGCACAACCTGAATTGTGATTAAATATCTTTTCGCCCCTAAAAAGATTACATTTTATAAAAGATGTGTTGTATATAGATGGTAGTGTACCAACCTGTTTAAAATATTACAAGGAAAAGTATCATCTTTTACCAATCTACAACCGATGCAGACGCTATAAGATTAAAGATTTGTCCTGATGTTTTGACACTATTGATCGCATTACGACTTGACCACTGTAAAGTAATTCATGAACTCGGGTACTACTACGTAGAAATTCACGTAGTTATACGTTTAATCAAAAATCATTTCTATCCTATATTTACTTACATAAATTTATTAAAGATTAACAAGCAAAATGAGTTTTTTCTAACTAAGAAACAGTTATAAACCTTTACACAAATCATCCCGCTATGAAAGATAATTATCAATCATCCTATTATGATTTTTTAAAGTACTCCCGCAAAAGAAATGGGACACACGTTCCCGAAGTGCCAGAATTATTATCCCAGTTTGACCATGAATCTTTAAACAAAGATTTATTTCCTTCGGTGTTATATTCAATTGACTACACGGAAAACTCCTATTCGTTCCGGCTTTTTAACATGGATAAGTTTCTTGGATATTCTTCAGATTTTCTATTTAAAACAAGCCCTTCATTTTTGAATGAAATTCGGAATAAAGAGGATCTTAGTATTTTTAACGAGCAGATATTTCCTGATCAAATGTCGTTCCTGGCACATCATGCCAAGGAAAACAGGTGTCAATATATTTTCACAACAAATTTTAGGGTTAAAAATTTTAGTAATGCATGGTCTGTTGTAATTCAGCGAACCCGTTATCTTTTTAATGAATATGACCGGATACCTGTTGCGTCAATTAATTCATTAACTGATATCACTTATTTTAAAAATGATTCAAAAATAAACCACCTTATTGAGCAGTTTGACGAAAAAAGGCAAAGGCGTGTAGTTGAAAATAAGTGCTACTATTCAAAAGATAGCAATGATTTGCTTAGTAAACGGGAGGTTGATGTTTTAAAGCTCGCCAGTAAAGGATTAGGTAGCAAAGAGATAGCCGAAGAACTTAATATAAGTATCCACACCATCAATAATCACAGGCGAAATATGCTGAGCAGATCAAACTGTAAAAACATTTTGCAACTTGTTGACAGGGCTGTAAAAAACGGGACACTTTGATTTTTAAACAGGAAGCGTTCTGAAGTTTTTAATTCCGGATTTTATCACTTCATTTTCAAGTTTTTCAGATTTCGGCAACATTTTCCTGCAAGGGCTTCGTTTTTACACTACTTCCACCCTGTTGTAGTGTATGGGTTAGTTCATGTGCAAGCAGTTGTTTCCCAGCAAACGTATCCGGCGAAAAATTTCCATGATTAAAGTATATATTATTACCTACTGCGAAGGCTTTCGCATTTAAATCACGCGACATATTTACGGCATCGTTACCTGCATGAATCCTTACATCCGAAAAATCATACCCAAACCTGCTTTCCATAAAGCTTTGCGTATGTTCGGGCATGGGGCTTCCGCTATTTTGGGACGAGTTGATTTGGGCAGTTGTATT
Source organism: Mucilaginibacter sp. P4_G9 (assembly GCF_056400985.1). Taxonomy (NCBI): domain Bacteria; kingdom Pseudomonadati; phylum Bacteroidota; class Sphingobacteriia; order Sphingobacteriales; family Sphingobacteriaceae; genus Mucilaginibacter; species Mucilaginibacter sp. P4_G9. The sequence continues at coordinate 11,833 of NZ_JBFUKF010000062.1, forward strand.
TTCACTGGCAACCCCGGGAGCAGATGCCTCACCTTTCCGCTGGATCTGGTATGGATTAGACGGATCCCAGATGGGCCTGATGGTACCAAAAAGATTATCGAGATCAAAACGCAGTAAAGTTGGACTTATAATTTTTGATGATGTGCCCAATTCATGATCTGTAGTTTCCCACCATGTAGGATGATCCCTTTGCAATGAAGAATCGATAGCCATGGGAACCAGCAAATTTGAGAAGAAAGTTGCATGGCCGGCAGAAGCACCAATTGAGCGGAAAAGCTGAAAGGAGTAATTCCAGTGAGTTTCAATTGCGCTAAAATCACCATCCGAGATTTGCYCCGCCCCTCTGTTCCAAAACGGACGGTTCATGGCAAACCAGTCTATAGCATTGGCTGGAGCAGCGGTTGCCCCGGTATCTGACATAGAAAGTGTTGTTACCCCTGTAGATGGAAGCCTTGTTGGGAAAAGCGAAATTCGGGGCAGTTGCGGTACACGCAGTTGAAGCTCTGCAGGATTGATTAAATGGAAAGGAAGCGGCGCCGCTGGGGTGGTTTGTTGTTGTGGCCGTGGAGTTTCCTCGTTTTCACCGTCCCGTTGTATTAACTGTGGAGTGGCACTAATTTCTTTTCTGTTGATCTTTTCTTCTTCGTCACAATGAGCACATTTTCGTTGGATAAATGATGCCTCGGGCATACGCATAACACGATCAGCCGTATCATCCGCCTCCCTTTCCAGCGGATCATCCGGTGCCCCCACACTTAGCTTAGCCTGAAAGAACAAACCGCAGCCGGTTTCAACAGGTAATACATCATGTTGCTGCAAGCCTTGAGGTTGAACAATTGCAGCAGGGGCAGTAACAGCTTCATTAACTGCACTCTCCTTCACTAAAGAAATATTTATTTATAAAAACACAGGAGTTTTAACAACTTTTTAAACTGTAACTTACAAGCTATAACTGCATACAGATCGCCACTTAGAAACTGTCTAAATTTGATTTTATTAATGTTTTTATACTTCTAATGAAGCACATCTCCACGCGTCATTGCGAGGCACGAAGCAATCCCCACCTTACAGGGTAGCTTTGCAATTCCGATCTGCATAGTCGGGGATTGCTTCGTACCTCGCAATGACGATCTGTTTTTTTATTTTAAACAGCTTCTTAGAAACCGCTTTTACACTATCAACGCCATTAAGGACTAATTGGGGCAGTTAATGCAGAGGGGACAATCTTACCCCAGATTTGAAGGTAATGATATAATTCAAATCGTGGCTGATCAGCAAAAAGCGAAGTGTCAATTACTGAAGGATCTGTTGTAAGATCAAACAAATGCATACCGGATGTTGTAATTTCGGGCTCATACATTTTAATGTGACTATCTGCAGAATCTTTATAAATCAGCATCTGATGCCCTGCTTTACTATCCCTGTTGTTATCTATTTGATTTGCCCCGGGCTTATGTGATGCATCAATCCTCCTTATAAAAACATTTCTTGGGTGATTGCCTTGTTCATCAACCTGGGTAATTGTACTGCTTTGTTGTGTAGTTGGCAAACCTGCCATATCAAACGTTGAATTAAAGCTTACCGCCCATGTATTTAGCATTAATTGCTCACCTGGATTGAGTGATGATGCCTGGGTTAACAACTCTGCCCTGTTATTGCACCAAACATCCATATTCACCATATTTTGGGATAAATCAAAACCTGGAGTTATCTGGCTACGAACGGTATTGGCATTTGCAGCAGGCGTGCCAACATTATCGGCAAAAAAGAGGTCATGCACTGCCTCCATTGCCCAATACATATTGCCATAAGTAGCCTGCCTGCTTGTAATTCTTGATTTAACAAAATCAATGACCCTCATTGCAGTTCGTTCCCTTGTGCCAACTTGAGGCGCCTGTAAAAGCCCCTGCAGCGATATTGCAGATAAGTAACTTATTGCAGCAGCGGGACCCATTAAAATATGACTCATTAATGCCACCGACTGCACACAACGAACAGCATCACTATCAGTACCCGGAATACGATCATACTGCCCCAATTTGTTGGCAATATCATTTCCGTCCCATCCTCCGGCTGTAAAAGGTAAAACAGTTTCTGGTAGCTGGCTATTTAACTCAATATCCGCCTGTGGTCTGCTTGCTGTCATACTACCGGCCGGAACAGGTGTAGATAAGGAACTTGTATCTGGCATGCCTGCGGTTATTGTTATTGGCGGCATATTAACAACATCCGTATCTCTTTGAATCGACTGCGGTGTGTCTCCCTGCTGAATAGTATGGGTAAGCTCATGGGCCAGCAATCTCTTTCCGCTCTCGGTGCCAGGCTTATATTTGTCCTGGTTAAAATAAATATCTTTTCCTATGGTAAATGCCTGTGCATTCAAAGCTTTTGAAAGCTGGGTTGCCCCGGCATCCGCATGAATTTTAACATCAGGAAATTCGGTTCCAAAACGGCTTTCCATAAAGCTTTTAGTTCCCCTATCCATAGTATCACCGCTCCCCTTTGATGATTCAATTTGCCCGCTTACATCAGCGGACACCGCTGTACCAGCGATATCGGTTTTCTTTTGAACTGATTGTGTAAGCGGGTTATGCTGTATTTTTTCCCCGTCATCAAAGTGGGCTTTACGCTGAACAAATGTACTCCCGGGCATATTCACCACCTTATCTGCAACAGTACCGGCTTCATGTTCAAGTGGGTCATCGGGTGCGCCAACAGTTAATTTAGCTTGAAGGAACAAGCCAGCCACATTTCCTTGAGACGACACATCATTTTGTGGCAAACCTTGCTGCTGTACGGTTGCAGCAGCAGTAGCGACGGGTTCTGAAGCAACAACTTTTTTCACAAAATATTAATGAAATTATATAACCAGGAAAAAATACATTTTTTAAACAATGACGCTATAGCCAAATGATATTATAACCCCCACCGGGCAATATAAAAGTCCCCGCCGGTTAAAACCTGTCAGATCTTCCGATAATTAAATAAGCTTTTGAAGTAGTTAAATTCTTCTATCAAAGCATAGGGCTTACCCATTGAGCCCTGGTAAGAATCTTCAACATAAGGCTGACCGTCTTTCCAATTGACCGGCCAACTTAGATTAACTTGCTTTTCTTCGTCTTCGCTGGGCCAGTTTTCCCAGCCTTTAAAAGACCTCCTTAATGAAATATCTGCGTTAACAGGCAAATCAAAAATGATTCTTAAAAGAATAAACAGCCGTGACTGCAATACATCATTATTATCCTTATGGGTAAATACGCTCCTTTCACCTTCAAAAAGATGAATAATATCACGCGAACCCATTTTTTGTATAAGCCGGGCGCATTCAAAATATAAAGCCCAGTCTGCATTGGTAAAATTCCCGTCTTTCCAGGGCTTTAATTTACTTATGAGTTCTTTTGYCTGGCTTATTGCATTTTCCATTTATGGCTTTGAATCAACTTTATTAAAATGTTTACTTTCTTCACCGCAGCAATTCCACCATGAACTTGCCCAACGCGAGGCCGGCCCTTCTGTTGCGGCCCCGTTAAACCACGAAGGTTCGGATTTAGTTGAGGGTAAGGCGCCGCTTGTTGGCTCTTTACCAGGCCCCCAGCTGCTACTTCCGGCCGGTGCAACATTAAAATCTCCAAGGTCTCCGGTTACAGCCTTGGTAAAAAATTTAATGGTTCCTAATGAGGTTTGTGTTCCGCTGGTATTAGGTTGCGGCGGTCTCGTACTCCCATCTGTCCAGGCATCTCTAACGGTTGTCCAGTCAAGTTTGTCACCTTTATTTATTTTCCAGGCTTCCCAAAACTCTAATTTTGGCGCCAATTCTGTATAACTAATATCCGACGGGCAATCGGCTTTAGTTTCTAATGATCTGATATGTTGAACAATGTAACCATCATCCGGTGCAGGACTGCTCAATGCAAATACCCATTGAACATCTCGTTCGCCACATGTGCCTTTGTTAAATGAGTGTAGTGAAAGATCTAATTTTTGCACCCTTTGTGCACTATCGCTCTGTTGAATAGTATGTGTTAATTCATGCGCCAGCAAATGTTTGCCGTTGTTTGAGTTTGGTTGATACTGGCCCTGATTAAAATATATATCCTTCCCTACAGTAAATGCTTTTGCATGCAGATTGTTACTAAGTTTAGCCGATTCACCATCTGAATGGATTTTCACATTATTGAAATCACGACCAAAACGTTTACTCATAAATGAATTTGTTTGCTGATCAAGAGCTACACCCTTGCCTACAGACGATTTAATTGAATTTGAGGTTGATTCGCTTACTGCAACGCCTGCGTCTCCTTTTGCCTGGATCAGTGGTGTCACATCGCCGGCCAATGGTTTCCTTTGCAATTCTTCTTCTTTTTCACATTCAGCACATTTACGTTGAACAAACGTACTGTCGGGTGTATTCATCACGTGGTCGGCCATTGAGTCGGCTTCCTTTTCATAATGATCATCAGAACTCCCTACCGTTAGTTTAGGTTGAACAGAAAGATCATTCCCGATGGTTGCTTGCTCATTATTATATGAGCCGGCGCCTGATTGAATATCTGTATTTTTAGCTGTAGTAAACATACTTCCTCCTTTTTAAATGGTCTTTCCATCTTTCCTAAATTCTTTTCTTATGCCTTCTAATATATCAGCCTGGCGTATTACATTTTCTCTGCGATGCAGGGCCATAAGGGATGCATATTGAACAATGTTTATGATTGAACCTCCTGCAAGCTCATATTTATCGGCAATGGCATACAAATCAATGTCATCTGATAAAGTTGTTTTATTGCTAAATGCGTTTTGCCACAGTGCAAAACGCTCATGGCTTTTAGGTACCGGGAAATAAATAACAGATTGCAGCCTGCGGCCAAAAGCTTCATCAACATTGCTGCGCATATTTGATGATAAAATTACCAGGCCGTTATAATCTTCAAGCCGCTGAAGCAGGTAGGCTATTTCCTGGTTAGCATATTTATCATGAGCGTCGGAAATGGAAGTTCTTTTGCCAAATAAGGCGTCTGCTTCATCAAAAAATAATATCCAGTTTTTATGCTCGGCCTTAACAAATATTTTTTCGAGGTTTTTTTCGGTTTCGCCAATGTATTTTGAAACAACCATTGACAGATCAACCCGGTACACATCAACTACGGCAAGCTTGCCAAACAGACCGGCGGTAAGCGTTTTACCCGTACCCGGCGGACCATGGAATAATACTTTATATCCCGGTTTTAACTGTTTTTTCATTCCCCACTCGTTCATGAGTGTTTTACCATGCTCCAGCCATATTTTTATATCGTTTAATTGCTGCATGGTATGCCTGTCGAGCACCAGGTCGTCCCAGGCAAGAGTTGTAGTGATCCTTTTGGCCGGGAAATCCATACTAAACGAGGGTTTACGAAGTGTGCCGGTGGTAAACAAATCTACATATTCGTCATTAATTAATAATTGCCCGCTAAATACAGGCTCATTTGCCGGCGAAGAAGCCAGCCATAAAATATTATGAACCCTAAACAAATGATCGGTATCAAATATCTGCTGCGCCTTAAAACGCTTGCCGAGGTCATTGCCGGCAAGTAAAAACAAAGCTGTTTCTCCGGTGGGTAAAAAGCCGCTGTGCGCCGTTCCTTTCAACCCGCCAAACTCTGTATTGCCGCGATCTTTAGATTGATTGCGGGTAAAAAATGCATCAAGCACTTGTGGGCAAATATGCGGCAATAAGGCAAGCATTAATACCAGCCTTTCAGAAAATGTTAGTTTATAAAAGTCAATAAATTCATTGTAAACAGATTTACCGGCTGATAATTCCGGGGGAGTTATACTATAAACTGAATCTATTGCCAACTCTTCGCCCAAATAACTCTTCAAGCGAGCCTGAAGCACACTTTGAAACCACATGATCTCGTCAAGCAGGGCAGATGCGTTTAAATGATACGCATCCTTTTTTAGTAAGGGAGCCTCGCCTACCATTCGCAATAAATTAAATCTTTAAGCCAAGGAAGCTTGATTGTGCCGATACCCCAGGGTAAACGATCAAGCAAAACATCAAAGCCACTTCGTTCGACCTGTATTAACCAATGATCATTTTTATAGGTCACCTTTCCTTCGCGAAGTATAAAAGTATTTTGTAGTGCCGCAATCCCCGGTCCTTTTAATGCCCCCCAATGGTTAATAATAGTTTGCAGCAATACTCCCGATTCTTCCCTTTCATTTTCAGTTAGTTTAATACCGTTTACAATAACCTCACTGGTATTCAATCCGCATAAAATTTTGTTGAGCGCCATTTCCCATTCTTTATATTCTTCGTCGCCACATTGCAGATAATAAAGTAATACAGCCGCTTTAGTTTGCGCTTCTACAGATACAAACTGGTTCTTTTCATCAACAAGCTTTAAACTATGAAAATAAGCAGGTAAAAATGGATGAAGCAAAACGAGGCCAGCGTTTTCAACGTATAGCCCTTCGCTGTTAAGTTGCGTATTATTGTTTACAGTTTTTTGATTGTTCAGCCCGGTTTCGGCATCAGTTTTTAACCTTTCAGCAGGATCAGCCAGATTACCTGTTTGTATTACCGATTCATATAAAGCTTTATCTGCATCAAGCGTATTAATCCTGTTTTTCATTTCATGGATGGTAGCCGGGAATAAGCTCATCAATTTATTTAAAAACGCTTTAAAGAAATTGCTTTCATCAGTATGTAATAAAACAAAGCAGAGCACATGTTCATAAAATACTTTTAAAGAGATCCCGAAAAGGGATTTAAACTGCTCCTTTTGGCTAAGGAGCATATCCACATTTACTTTAACTGCAGCATTGTTAAATAAGCCAATAATTTGATCAACGTAATTATTACAAGCCGCGTCATCAAGATAATCAATCAGGCGTTTTACCAGTTGTTCAACATGTTTTGCTGATGAATTTCGCGTTTTGGATATGAGCTTAAGCAGGAGGTTGCTTTGCCCGGCAGTATCCAGCCCGGCAAGAAGTTCGGCTGGCGTTTGTCTTTGATCCTTTTTGAACCACCAGGGGTAGTGCCCGTTTTCTAAAAAGAAGAATAATGCCGAACCATTTTGTTGTTTTTGATCAACATATTGTAAAGATGCTCCCGGTTCATGCGCTGTTGACTCCTGAGCTTGCATACTTTGTGGGCTGGCTTCAAATTGCTTTATCAATTCGTTAATGATTTTTTGCTCGGCTATCCGTATAAAATTGTCGTTAAATTCATTTGCCGGTATTACACCAAGATCAATTTTAAGCGAATCTATTTTCAAAATATTGCCAGAACTCATGGTTTGATGAAATACCCGCTCAAGCATTCTCAATAGTTCGTGATTGGCTATTCCATTTATATATTGCCTGCAATCAAACGCAAGTTTTTCATTACAGGCTTGTATCCTGATCTTTTGTTTACAGATTATTACATCTCCGTTCACAATTATTTATTAAAACCCCGGGTTATAACATTTGCGCGATTAGTTATCGCAGTAACCTGTTTTTGTAAATTGGCATTTTGAACAAGGCTTGTACCGCTGTGTACATCGGCTAAAATGCTTTTTACAGCAACCGCACTATTAATATCACTTGTAATTGCCGGATCATTTAGTTTTACAGTTATAGCATCCGCTGCTTTCACAAGCTCGGTTTCCTTTTCAACCCTGGTAGGATCGTTAGCTGCAAGTTGCTGCACCGCAATTTGTTTTTGACGAAAGTTCTCTACTTCGGCTGTAAGATCCTGGTTGGCAAAAGTTAAACCGGTTGTTGGGAGCGTTTTTATACTGGCATCCTTTGTAAGCACGGTTTTAAACAGCGATGAATTATCGTCCAACCGAGTGCTAAAACTGGCTATCTGTGGCGCGATGCTATCAATTCTGGCATTTGTAACGGCCATTTTAAGATCAATTGTTGACGCTACCTTTTTAGTTACGGCATCATCAATGTCGGTTTCCTTGGCATAAGGAAGGATACTGGCTTCAAAATGTTTTATATAAT
>NZ_JBFUKF010000063.1:0-19606 GCF_056400985.1 Mucilaginibacter sp. P4_G9
ACTTTGGTTGATTTGATATGGATAGAAACAAAAAACCCTGTAAATCAGCTAATTTACAGGGTTTTGGAAGTCTTTAATCTTCCACTTGGTGGGAGTTACTGGGTTCGAACCAGTGACCCTCTGCTTGTAAGGCAGATGCTCTGAACCAGCTGAGCTAAACTCCCTTCCTTTTGGGTCTGCAAATATAGAAGCTTTGATCTATTCTTCAAAAAATATTTTACATTTTATGTTAAATGGTTATTTATTAAGGTATTACATTTTTGCAGGCCATTTGCAAGGCTGCCGTAAGGGTTTTCACATAGCTATATTTTCATCGGGACGGGGGTCCTCCGGAAGTATTTCCATCTCAGGATCATCGATATAGTCGGCGTACCATTGTATGGCCCCTACAAGGTCAAGTGCGTCATCGGCCGCGATATCTATGGTTTCAAAGGCGTATAGCTTGCTATTGGCATAGCCATATAGCTGGATCTCATTGGCATCCGGACTAAACCCTTCTTCATCAAGACAAAAGACCCTAACCTTCAAACGGGTGTCCCTGGAATGGATGATATCCCGGCAAGGATTTTTAGGATCGGTTGCCAATAAGTAAACATTATAATCCATATAAGCAGTAACAATGTTTCTGGTTTATGGTTTCTGGAATGTTTATTTAAGTTGGCAAATTTTACCTGCAGGCATATGCCCCGCGTTATTGAGAATACTCAACTACAAATCAACCAGTTGTGCAATTTCTCCCCATTAGCCGGGGAAGAGTTTCCACAAATAAATTATGGCAGATATATAAATGTGCCTTTTTGTGCCTTTTAACTCCTATTTGATAATTGGCATCTCATTTGAATATAACTTAATACCCTTCTCAAAAGGGTTGTTTTTCATAGGTAGATGTAGGGCCGTAAAACTGCGAGAGTTTTCCGGCCTTTTTTTATTTCCGTCTTCCTTAATTTACTGCGCTTTCTTCCAAAAAGCGCAGGCAAAAGATTACTATTAGTTGCAACAATTGCTTTTGACCCTATTAAGCGTACCCAAGAGGCGCATTATTGCCCACACCTTCATCATTGCATAATAAAGGATTGCGGCTTTTGAGTTTGTTTAAACCGGACTATTATTTATTAAGGGCTTTTACACCAAATTTTATAAGGTCATCGGCCTTAATAAAGCCAACTGTACCGTAAACCGGGTTTCCTTTTGCATCAAAAATAATAAGTGTGGGATAAGCCCGCAGGCCCCATTGCACAGCCAGTTGCGGTCCATCTCCTTTTTCCATATCAATAGCTACATTCACAAAATTGTTGTTATAAAACTCGGCTACTTTATTGTTTTTAAAGGTAGTTGCCTTAAGCATTTTACATGGGCCGCACCAACTGGCATAGGCATCCACAAAAATATATTTGTTTTTGGCAGCAGCCTGCTTTAAAGCCTGGCTCCATGAATTTTCAATAAAATTGATCTGTGTTGATGTATTTACGGCCTGGGCCTTACCCTTTAACGGATAAAAAAATGGAAGCAATAAGGCAAAAACAACAAGATAACTAAGTTTGCGCAGGTATTTCATAATTAATTTGGCTTATATATAGCAGCAATAAAAATAGCACATATAAACTAATTAATGTTTGTTTATATGTGCTATTGATTATAATTTAAAACAGTTTTTTAATTGGCGGGCTTACGTTCGCGCTCTTTTTGCTGCTGCTGCTGGCGCTGCGCTTCCTGCTGCTGTTGGCGTTGCTGCCTTTGCGCTTCCTGCTGCTGCTGACGTTGCTGTTGGGCCTGCTCCTGTTGCTGCTGACGCTGCTGGGCTTGTTGCTGTCTTTGCGCTTCCTGCTGCTGCTGACGTTGCTGTTGGGCCTGCTCCTGTTGCTGCTGACGCTGCTGGGCTTGTTGCTGTCTTTGCGCTTCCTGTTGCTGCTGACGTTGCTGTTGAGCCTGCTCCTGTTGCTGCTGACGCTGCTGAGCTTGTTGCTGTCTTTGCGCTTCCTGTTGCTGCTGACGTTGCTGTTGAGCCTGCTCTTGTTGCTGCTGACGYTGCTGWACCTGTTGYTGTTTTTGCGCTTCCTGTTGCTGCTGGCGTTGTTGAACAGCCTGCTCCTGTTGTTGTTGACGTTGTTGAACCTGTTGCTGGCGTTGCGCTTCCTGCTGCTGTTGACGYTGCTGAACCTGTTGTTGTTTTTGCGCTTCCTGTTGCTGCTGGCGTTGTTGCTTTACCGGTTGCTGTCTTTGAGGGTTCTGCTGTTGCTGATCGCGCTGTTGTTGAACTTGCTGCTCTTTTTGAGCATCCTGACGTTGCTTAGCCTGTTGCTGGCGTTGTTGAACCGCTTGATTTTGTTGTTGATCGCGCTGTTGCCTGGCCTGGTTTTGCTGCTGATCTCTTTGCTGCCTGGCTTGCTCAGCGACCTGTTGCCTGTTTTGCTGATCATTTGGCCTTGCGTTTGGTTGCACCGGACGATTGTTATCCTGGGTCGCTTTTGCCGGTCTGTTGTTGTTAACCCTTACAAATTTAGTGTCGTTACTTTTAGCTACATCAGCTAATCGTGTGGCATTATTACGGTTTACAGTTGCTTGTCCGCCTGCACGGTTAGCTATGCCCTGGTTTGGGTTAGCTTTCCGGTATTCGACTGCATTGATGACCCTTGCAGGCCTTGCATCGGCTGATCTTGTTACCTGTGGACGATAAATATTTACTGTATTGTTCGCAACCCTGCCGCCGCCATCGGGCCTGTTGGTGTTGTTAACCCTATAAACCGGTACATTATTATTCCGGGTAACCCTCCTGATCTCGGCAACCCTTGGTCCGGCTATATACGTGCGGTTATTATAAACATACGTGTTGTTGATAACTGTAGTACGGTTTATAATATTAACTACCCGTGTATGTGGTGCATAATAATTATAAATATTAGGGCTGTTGATGTATGCCTGCGGAGCACATACCCAATATGAATCGGGCACGCGATAGCTGTTGCCGAATGACAGGCTGATGCTTATGCCCGGAGTTAAAGGAGCCCAGCCATAGTAGCCGCCGCCCCTGCGCCAGCTTACCCAGGCAGGAGCCCATTCATGGCCCGGAATCCATTCCCAGCCATAATAATTATCATAACGCCAGCGTCCGTAGTGGAAAGTTGCCCATCCCCAGGGATAATCAGATACCCAGGTATTACCATAATCGGTAACAACCCAATACCCGCGGGTTGCATATGGCCTAAAGCCGTCTTCCACATCAGGCACCCATACATTTCCGTATTGCGGGTCATCAACCCAGGTACCATAAGGGGAAAGTTCGTCATAAAATTCCTGGTCAGATACGTAGCCGCCCTCCTCCTGGGCCTTGCTTATAGTTGGTGCGGCAAGCATTATCAAAAATGCTATTAAGCTTAAACCGCATATTTTCCTTATATATTTCATTTTTTCATTCAGTTTTGTTGTCGATACTATGTGTATGACAAAACAAAGTATAAAACGTTTAACTGAAAAATTGTTTTATCCGGTTGCCATTGTTTGGATAGTGATTTAAAGGGTTAAACAATTTTTTATTTATACTTTGTACTTGCTAACTTAAAATTTAAATAATTTTACTTTTTATTATAAAGCGACAGCTATGAGCACAGTAAATATTCCACGACTTGATCTTAATAATTATATAAACGGCAACACTGCCGATCGTAAGCAGTTTTCTGACGATATCGGTAAAGCATTTAATGAAACCGGCTTTGTTACCATAACCAACCACGGCTTAAGCAAGCAATTAATAGATGAGCTTTATGAGCAGGTTAAAGCACTGTTTGCATTGCCCGATGCGGTAAAGCAAAAATATGAGATTCCGGGCCTGGCCGGCCAGCGCGGCTATACCGGTAAGGGAAAAGAAACAGCAAAAGGCTTTAAAACACCCGACCTGAAGGAATTTTGGCAGATTGGCCAAACCGTTACCGATGGTGACCCGATCAAAGATATTTACCCTGATAACGTAGTGGTTGATGAATTGCCATCATTTAATACTACTACGCTGGAGGTTTATAAAAAGCTGGAAGCTGCCGGCAAACACCTGCTGCAGGCCATTTCGGTTTATTTGAACCTGCCCGAAAATTATTTCGACGACAAAGTACACAACGGTAACTCTATATTACGCACGCTGCATTACTTCCCGATAACCGACCCTGATTCGGTTCCTGATGACGCAGTGCGTGCCGGTGCGCATGAGGATATAAACCTCATTACGCTGTTGATAGGTGCCAGCGCCGATGGCCTTGAACTGCTTACACGCGAAGGAGCCTGGTTCCCGGTTAAGGCCCATGGCGAAGACCTGGTAGTGAACGTTGGTGATATGCTGCAACGCTTAACCAATAATAAATTAAAATCAACCACACACCGTGTGGTAAACCCACCCCGCGAGCTGATGAAATATTCGCGTTTTTCGGTGCCATTTTTCCTGCACCCTAAATCGGGTATGGATCTGACGAGTTTGGAATCATGTATTGACTCCGATCACCCTAAATTATATTCCGATATCACTGCCGGGGAGTACCTGGATGAGCGGTTAAGAGAGATTGGTTTGAAGATGTAAAATATGAAAAGCCCTTTCCGGGTTGGCGAAGGCTTGGTGTATTGCCGGGATTTGCATAAGTAAAATACAACCTTAACCTCAATGTCACTTTTTAATGAAATTTGAATTAACCAACCCGCAAAGAATATATTTTGGCTTGGAACCTATCAATCCTGAATGGGAAAGGGTGATGCTCAAGGGAGATAACTACAGACAGGAAAGTATTCTTTATTTTGAGGGAGATGTCATTAAAAGGCATATCGTATCAACAGAAGATGGGTATGAAGAAAAGCAATACGACGAACTAACGAAATTGCGAACAGTACTGATGCCTAAAACTGGCAAGGGTAAAGAGAAAAAGCTTACTGCTTCGGTGTTAGAATCACGACATCCTATAGGTGTTTATTGCATAATTGATGTTTATGGAAAAATCTTTATAGGCAGTCATACCACACAAACTACGTTTTATGACAGCTGGTGGGAAGGAAACGGTATAGTAAAGAAAGACCTTATTGAATGGATTGATGAGTTTATCCAATCGGCTCCAAAGAATTATATTGCCGATTTAAATTTATTCAAAAAAGCTACCAGGAAGAATGTAAAGTATAAAGTGGGCGATTTTTTCACTTTTAAAATTAGCAGGAGCGAGTATGGCTTTGGTCGGATACTTTTGAATGTTGCTGAATTGAGGGCAAAATATCTACTTAAAGATGGGCATGGGCTTTCCTTATTTATGGCAAAACCCGTTTTAATTAAAATATACACTTATGTTGCTGATAGCAAAGAAATCAATATCGATAAGTTAGAAAGGTGCAGTGCCTTGCCATCTGACTATATGATGGATAATTTACTTTTTTATGGCGAATTTGAAATCATTGGACATAAAAAACTATTGAATAACGATTTTGATTTTCCAATGTCTCATGGTCGGCATATCTCACCGTCCAGGTTCAGCGTGTTTTTGCAGTGGGGAATGATCAGTGCAGAAATACCAGCTGCAGGTTTTAATAAATATGTAAATGTCGATAACCCCTTCGTGCCGGAAAACAGCCCTTCAAGAAAAGCATACAATCCGTTTGGGTATTATGGGATCGGTTTTAGACCTAAATTTAACACCATTGATATAAAAGAAACGATTGCGAACAACGGCGAATATGATTATCAAAAACGTCCTGGTTACAAAATGCATTTTGACCTTCGCAATCCCCAAAACCGTGAAATCAGGGCCGAAATCATGAAGCAATTCGGCCTCGACCCAGACAAAGGCTACGAAGAAAATTGTGATCTAACTAAAACAATTAAAACCGTCGAACTTCTAAAGAAGATAGGCAATTAACGCAACACTTATTTAGCCAACATAGCCTTCCCGCCTATATTGTCCTTTGCTTCCTGCCTTCTCTTATACAAAACAAAAACACCTGTTGCCAGCAGTCCTATCGCACCTTCAATAAAAACCGCCTGCCTTGGGCCAAGCTCATTGGCCAGCCAGCCCACTAATAAGCTACCTACGGGGATCATTCCCTGGTATGCCATAACATAATAGCTTATAGCCCTTGCGCGCATGGCCGGTATAGCATGTGTTTGAATATAGGTATTGATGGCCGATGTTTGCGCCATCATCCCCAAACCGGTAAAGCCCATAAATATTAAAGCGAATGGCAGTTTGCCGGCATAAGCCACCATCAGTACGGCCGATCCGAAAATGAGGCTTGCTGTAATGATGATCTTTACCAGGTTTTTACCTGTTTTTAAATTGGCCAAATAAACCGCGCTGATCACCGAACCTACACCCGCGGCGCTTTCAAACCAGCTAAAGGTTTTGGCATCCCCATTAAAAATATCTTTTGCAAAAATGGGCATCAGGGTATTAAAGGGGATCACAAATAAGCTACTTATGGTAAGCATCAGGATCAGGCTGCTCAGGTCGCGGTCGCCCGACACATATTTAAAACCGTCCTGCAGCTCTGCCCAGATGCTTTTTTGCAGTTTGCTTGTTACGGTTGTATTCAGCTTCATCATAAATAAACAGGCCAGCACGGGTATATAGCTTAAAAAGTTGCCGAAGAAACAAAAGTCCTCCCCAAAAGTGCTTAAAATTATACCCGCCACGGCTGGCCCCGCGATACGTGCAAAATTGGTCATCGTGGAGTTTACCGCGATGGCGTTGGGCAGGTCGGCTTTATCATCAACCATTTCTACCATGATAGATTGGCGGCAGGTAACATCAAACGCGTTGATGATGCCCTGCACCAGGCTCAACCCAATAATGGCCGGGATGTTATAAAACTTAAACAATATTAAAAAGGCCAGTGCACCGGCCTGCAGCATGGATACTACCTGGGTTATAACCAATATACGGTAACGGTTATGCCTATCGACAATACTGCCTGCATACGGCGCAAGGATTAACGAAGGGATCAGGCTTACAAAGCTAACTATACCTAACAATACTGCCGAGCCGGTGAGCCTGTAAACCAGCCAGCTTACAGCTGTTTTTTGCATCCAGGTACCAATAAGAGAGATAGACTGACCGTAAAAAAACAACTTGAAATTACGGTATTTTAAAGAGCGGAAGACATTCATTTATTCATTCATTACAAAAGCAAATCCAGGGGAGATCTTAATACAAGACTATTGAAATTGTTTATGATGCAAATATCCGCAATGATGATATATTTGTAAAATAGATTGTTTTAATAGAAATGATCGTTAAAAACGATTGATTATGGAGCTTAGGCAATTACAGTATTTTGTAAAAGCGGCCGAAACGATGAACTTCACCGAAGCCGCGGCGGCTGTATTTATTACCCAGAGCACGTTGTCGCAGCAAATTAAGCAGTTGGAGGAAGAGCTGGGACTGCTTTTGTTTGACAGGGTGGGCAAACATGTGCGCATTACCGAAGCGGGGCACATATTTTTAATACACGCCCGCAAAATACTGGCAGCGGTACAAAAAGGCAAACAAGCCATTGCCGAGCTTAATAGCGCAGCCACCGGCGAATTGAACCTTGGCGTTTCATACGCTTTTACCTCGCTGTTGTTGCCGGCCCTTGCACCGTTTTCTACCAAATACCCGGGGATTAAAATTTTTATTACCTATGGCAATCCCGAAGACCTGGAGAAAAAGCTTCGCTTATCCGAGTTGGATATGATCCTGGCTTTTCATAATGAGTCGGACGATGAGGACCTGGAAATGCAATGGCTTTTTAGTTCGAGTATTGTAATGGTGGTGGATAAAAACAATCCCCTGGCTAAACTCGAAAAAATTAACCTGAAAGACCTGGCCGCGCTCGACCTTGTGTTACCGGGCAAAGGGTTCAGCTCCCGCGAATTCATTAATGAGTTATTTTACAAAAGTAAAATAACCCCAAACATTAAAATTGAGTTGAATGATGTGCATTCGCTGCTCTCATTAGTTCAAAGCGGCCATTGGGCTACCATACTTAATGAAAAAGCACTTATAGGATGGGATAAAGTGGCGGCTGTTCCCATTATTGCAAAGGGAATCAAGCGGCAATCATATATCCTGTGGCAAAAAGGTGTTTACCGCAAAAAGGCCGCTATTTTATTTATTGATGAACTGATGAGCATTATGGGGCAGGAGTAAGGCCAAAACTATACCTTATTTTCAGTATCATTGGATAACTAAACCAGGGGTGATGGTATCATTGACAAATAGGAAAGAAAACACAGTTATTTTAAACGGTCTTATAATAACGGTTGCATTGCTTTTTTGCTTAACAGTTGGCTCAAAAATATTCTCGATGCTTACCGCTCATAGTTTACCCATGCAAACCCGTTTCACAATAACCAGGATAGCATTCTGGTTGTGTTTTGCTGTTATTTACCTGTACGTTTTAAATAAAGAAAAGCAGCCCTTTTTATTATGGACCGAGAATCGTTATTCAATAGGGTTTTCTATACTATCGGTTTTTGCAATCCTGATGATTATACTGATAGGGGTAATTATAATCGCCCTGCCTTTTAAACTATGGGGCGCGCTTAAAGTAAGCAATGTTATGCTATTGATGCTTAAGTTTAGTATTCCGGTTAAACTATTCGGCATTTTTACAGCAGGGTTACTGGAAGAATTGATTTTCAGGGGGTATATGATGCCAAGATTGAGCCTTTTTTTTAAAGGCAAACATTTACCTGTAATTATTTCTTCGGTAATTTTTAGCCTGGGGCATATCGGGTACGGTACTGTAATAAATGTATTGATCCCTTTATTAATCGGGTTGGTTTTTGGTTACCACTACCATAAATACCGCAACCTAAAAATCCTTATTACTTGCCATCTCCTGATAGACTATAATGCATTAATAGGATTTTTTCATACGAGGCACTAAGGAACTTACTTTTTCATCTCTTCCCTTATCGCCCTTAAAAACTCATTGACATGCTGCGAGCCTATGATGTAAACCAGGCCGTCTCTATCTGTTAAATGAATGGCGTCATTCCCGGCAGCATAAAAACGAATGGTGCCCTTGGTATGCAGGTTATAAACGGGGTTATTAAAAAGGTAACGGCTGTATAATCCTTTTTCGGCTTTTACAATGCCATTCAGGTCGATTTTTACAACGCGGGCGGTCCATAAGCCGCTAAGGCGGATGCTTTTATTTTCTACCGTGGTACTATAATGCAGCAGAAAGCCCATAATGATGGATATGATGATAATAGCGAAGCCAACTACCACCAGCAAATCGCCGTTGCGCTCCCGCTCATCGGTAAAAAAGTAGGCTGCAAAGCAAAACATAGCCAAAACCAGGCGTATGGTAATAGGGATGAATTCACGGCCCAGGTATTGCTTTTCTACAAATACAGTTTTCTCGCTTGTCATAATTTGTACAATTCGAATATAGTAACTTTTTTAGTGTTATTGTTTACTTTATACCTTTCGTCGGGGCGGAGACCTGCCACCCAAATTATATCGCCGTTGCCATTCACCAGTATGGGCACGTCCTCCTTTTGATGTAAGGGTAACTTCTGGTTGATAAAATAATCACTCAGTTTTTTTCGTCCCTTCATCCCCAGCGGATAAAAATAATCGCCTTCCTGCCATGCCCGTATCGTGAGCGGATATACCACCAAAGCCGCGTCAACTGATGTTGCCAGCGGGTTATCTTTTATAATTAGCGGACTATCATCATGTAACAAATTAAGCTTATATCCGCCGTAATAAACCTCATGTTCCTGCTCCGGTATGCTCACAGCTTCCTGCACTCCGGTTTTCTTTTGTTTAATGATCAGCCTGTCGCGGTCAAGCACCAGTAAATACCCGGCTGATTCAAAGATCCGGCCCGAATGCTTATCTAATACCGATAGCACATCATCAACGGTTGTTTCATTAAAACCGTATTGCTGTAATAACTTAAATAGCAAAAGACGGGGCGGGTTTAGTTTTTTAATATCGGCAAGCAATAAAAACGTTTCATCCTTCCCTTGCTGTAAAATCGTTTTCTTTAATGCGGCAACCTGGTTCTCCAATAAGAGTTCCAGGTCCCTGAAATGTTTCAGGTTATTTTCAAAAGTTTTTTCGAGCGATGGGTTTAGCTCCTTTAGTTTGGGCACCACCTTCAGCCTTATCATATTGCGGGCATATTTTGCAGAAGCGTTTGAGCTGTCTTCCACAAAGTTCAATTTATTGGCGGCTACAATGGCAGCTATTTCTCCGCGTTTTAAAAACAGCAGTGGGCGCACCAGCATCCCGTTTTTGGGCAATATGCCGTGTAAGCCAGCAATGCCGGTTCCGCGGGTAAGATTTAACAATATTGTTTCAATCGCATCGTTTTGGTGATGTGCAAGCGCAATGGCCTGGTAATCCGATTGCTGGCATAAAGTATCAAACCATTGGTAACGCAGTTCGCGGGCGGCCATCTGGATAGATATTTTATGTACGCCGGCATATTGTATGGTATCAAAATTGATGGTATGAAAGGGTACCCGCAGTTTATTAGCCAGGTTATTGCAAAACTCCTGATCGCGCAGGGCTTCATCGCCCCGTAACTGAAAATTGCAGTGAGCAATGCTAAAATTAATTCCCGAAGCCTTTAATAAGTGAGTCATTAAAACAGAATCCATACCACCGCTTACAGCAGCCAAAACCTTGCTGTCGGGTGCAAACAAGGCATTTTGTTCAATAAAATTAACAAATTGGATAACTGGAAGCATTCATCAAAATTATTAATTTAATAACCCCAACAAAAAACTAATTTTGCCGCAGTGAGAAAATATGTTTTAAGCTTTTTGTTATTGATGATGGCGGCCACGGTTATGGCTCAAAAAAAATCAATTGTAAACCTGATACAATCAGAAAGCAGCACCCGCGCAATAATAAATGGCCGCGATGTTATTAAGGTTTATAAGGGGGTATTTAAACAGGATTTTTCACTCTTACGGTCGGATAGCGCCTATTTCTATCCGCAGGATAATGCTTTCGATGCTTTTAGCAACGTAAACATTAACCAGGGAGATACGCTGAACATCTACTCGGACAAGTTAAACTATAACGGTAATACAAAAATTGCCATTTTAACCAATAATGTTAAAATGGTGGATAAGGACGCTACCCTTACCACCGATTACCTTACCTACAATACAGCAACGCGCATAGGAACTTATACAGGCGGCGGTAAGCTTATTAACAAAGATAATGTGCTCACCAGTAAAAACGGCTACTACTTCGCCTTCTCGCGCGACTCCTATTTTCGCTATGATGTGGTTTTAAATACGGTTGATGCTATCATCAAAACCGATACCATGAAATATAACACGGGTACCCGCATCGCATTCTTTTATGGCCCAACCAATATTTACGGCAAAAAAGACAAAGATACTTTGTATACCGAGAACGGGCAGTACAATACCGTTACAGAACAGGCGCGCTTCGGCAAAAAAAACCACTATAAGCAAGGCACAAAATCACTAAAAGGCGATAGTTTGTTTTACGATAAGCTGAAAGGATATGGCCGGGCGGTTAAAAACGTCACCTTTATTGACCGGGAACAAAAAATAACCATGAAAGGCAACCTGGCCGAATATTTTAAAGCCGATGAGCGCACCATGGTTACCCAAAACGCTTACATGGTATTGGTTACCGAACAAAAAGACACCACGAAAACAGATTCGGTGCCGCCCGCAACACCTACTGCTAAAACCAAAACGCTTAAACCCCCACCCAATACCATGAAGATAACCAACATGGCAAACCTGGCAGGGCAAATTCAGCCTAATACTGTTGTATCAAAAAAAGACTCGGCTAAAATTGATTCCGCAGCACGGAAGTTAACCGTTCCTAATAAAGTGGTTACACCGGAACAGATTAAAAATATAGCCGATGTGGCCAATATGGCGGGCCAGATTAAACCTAAATTAACAAAAAAAGACTCGGTTAAAATTGATTCCGTAGTAAAAGGAGTATCCGCGCAAGCAAAAAACATAAGCCCGGCCGATGCCAAAAAGAAGATAGGCAATTTGGCAGCAGCGGTTAAACCTGTTAAGGATACAAAAAATATAAAGACCCAGGCAGATACAGCTAAAGCCGGAAAAGTAAAGCAGGATTCTGTTTATATGACGGCCGATACGCTGGAAACCCAGATACTGACCTATAAAAACCTGAAGCTGTACCAGGAAAAACAACGACTGGCTTTTTCCTATGTTCGCGATACATCGGCGGCAGCAAGGAAACAGATCACCGAAAGTAAAAAACTATCCAAAGCACTGGTGGCCCGAAGGCTTTCGATACCCAAAGATACAACCTACAGGCACACTGATTTTTTTGGACATCCCAAAGTGATAATAGATACTACGCAAATAAAAAAAGATAAATTATCGGCTATAAAAAAAGCAAGGCAGGATAGTATACGGGCCGAGGAGATTAAGCGGGACCCGGTATTTGCCCAACGCGAAATTAAATTGCAGGATACGGCGCGTGTGAGGATTGTGATAGCGCATCATCACGCAAAATTGTTTAAATCGGATCTGCAGGGGAAGGCCGACTCGATTTTTTACAGCAACAGCGATTCTACCATCAGGTGTTATGTAAATCCTATGTTCTGGACACAGGGCTCACAACTATCCGGCGATACCATCTACGTGCAGATGCGGAACAAAAAAATGGACAATATGGAGCTGTTCCCTTCAGCATTTGTTGTAAATATCGAAAAGAATGATTCGTTGTTTTTTAACCAGATGGGTGGAAAAAAAATGCGCGGCTTTTTTAAAAACGATAAGTTGGATAAGATGTACACGGTTGGCAATGCCGAAAGCATATACTTTAAAAGGGATAGTGTGAGCAATACAGTTGAAGGGATGCAGCGATCGCTCAGCAGCCGTATGGTGGTATCCTTTAAAAACAGTAAGCTTACCAGTATCCGTTTTATGACCAAGCCCGAGAATCGCTACCTGCCCCTAAAAAAAGTAGTAGAGGATGATAAGATATTAAAAGGTTTTATTTGGAAACCAAAGGACAGGCCTGTATCAAAGGAGTCTATCATCTCGCCGCGCAAAACACCTGATGTAAAGCCACCGGGAGGCAAATTGCCGGTAAAAGGCAAGCCAGCCAATTTACCCGGCACAAAGCCAGGTAAGCCCGCTGTTGCCGATAGCCTGAAAAAGCCATTATTAATGGGCAAGGATAGTTTGCTTAAAACTGATACTACAAAGCAGAAACCGATTAAAACGGCAACAGATACGGTTGCTAAAACCCAGCCCGTTCCATTGCCGCCGCCGGTGAAAGCTCCAAAGGATACAGTTAAAAGCCCGGCTAAAAAGCCTGAACGGCACAATTAGTCTTTTTTTGTTTTAGCCTTTAGTTTATATTTTTCCAGTTTTTTCTGTACATAAGTCAGCCTTCGGTTACCGGCTTCACCTATAGTGGCCGCATCAGAAAAGCGGCTCTGTATTTTAGCTACGCCTATTCGTTGCGAACCGTAAATGCCCGAATGGCCGCTAAAAAAGTAGGCTGTAAAACAGGCCACCGCGAAAAACAGTGCGTATTGCCCGCCAAAAAGCTCAACACCCATAAATGTGCAGGCCAGGGGTGTATTGGTTGCGCCCGCGAAAACAGCGATAAAGCCCAATGCCGCAAAAAGACTAACCGGTGCATCCATTAATACTGACAAGGTATTGCCCAGGGTGGCCCCGATATAAAACAAAGGAGTAACCTCGCCTCCTTTAAAGCCGCTTGCCAGGGTGATTGTGGTATAAATAGTTTTCCAGAGCCAGCTCCAGGTATTGGCGCCACCGGCGTTAAATGCTGATGGAATGGTGACAGCGCCTATATGTTCAGGGTCGATCCCCAGGCTCAGGTAATCGGGTTTGCCTATAAGAGCTGTTAAACCGATAATGGTCAACCCGCCAATTACAGGTATCATCCATTGTTTGGAAATTCGTTTTACAAAAAACGCTTTAATGCCATGAACCATGTAGGCAAACAGGTAACTGGCCAAACCAAAGGCCACAGATGCAATGATGACCTTAGCCAGTAATAAAAAATCAAAAGCGGTATATACAGAATACCAATGAGAGGTGCCTGCCAAAACAACAATATGATAAGCAGTATGGTGAACACCCCATGTGGCAACGGTAACATCGCCAACAATGCCCGCTATTAAACATGGCAGCAGTGCATTGTACTGGATGCGGCCGATGGTTAAAACTTCCATAGCAAATATGGCCCCGGTTAGCGGTGTTCCGAAAACCGCTCCGAAACCAGCCGCGATACCGGCAATTAGTACAATGCTGGTATCGGCTTCAGTAAGTTTAAACCATTTGCCAAATGCCTGGGCAATGCTGCCGCCTATCTGCACTGCTGTGCCCTCGCGCCCTGCCGAGCCACCAAAAAGGTGCGTAATAATGGTGGCGAGCAGCACAATCGGCCCCATACGCTTAGGGACGCCGCAGCCGGGTTGATGGATCTCATCTATGATCAGGTTGTTTCCTTTTTCGGATGAGCCGCCAACCAGTTTATATATAAAGTGGATAGCAATACCCGCAACAGGTAAAAAATACAACAGGTAAGGATGTTTAAACCTGAAATGAATAGACCAGCTAAGCAGCCATAAAAACAAAGCCACCAGGCTGCCAATCGCTATCGCTATGGGGATGATGATGAGTGTCCACCTCAACAGGTTTTTCACTATCGAAAAATGTTCTGACAGAAATACTTTATCGTTCATTGTATGGCGATGCTAATTTAGTTTTAAAACTGATTGATTGTTAGTAAAGCATAGAAACTTCGATATAGAAATACTGATGCAGGATACCTTAAATAATACCGGATTGGAGAAAGAAAAATGCGCTGTATTAAGCTGTATTAAACGGCAGTGTGTGTTTGAAATGGATTTGATCTGAAAATTTTTCACCTACAAAAAATTAGTGCAGGATAAATCCCGCGGGTTAATTATTGTAGGCGCCATTAGCTTTTTAGGGCGGTTAAGTAGGAAGACACCATTTCCTTTGAAACAAATATAATAAAATCTATCCTAATTCCCCTTACAAGGGCAACTTTGAACTTCCCTTGTGCGACTCCCGTCTTTGCACAAAATAATCATAAATTCACAACCATCATGCAAACCGAACAACAACTGCGCAAAAAAGTTAAAATCTGGGTCATCGTATTCATTATCGGGTTGGTATTAAGCGGGGTAACAGCCTTCCCGATTGAAAGCGAGCTGGCTTTTTTGGCAGCGCATGCCAATATATTTCCATCCTTTATGCAGGGTTGGATAGCAAAAGTTTACCTGGCCGTAAAAACAACCAACGAAAATTATCCCTATTTAAGCTATGGCACCGACTGGCTTGCTTTTGGTCACCTGGTTATTGCCACTGCGTTCATCGGCCCGTTAAAAGATCCGGTTAAAAATATCTGGGTAATTCAGTTTGGAATGATAGCCTGCGTTATGGTGTTCCCGCTGGCTTTTATAGCCGGACCTATCCGCGGCATCCCCATTTACTGGCGCTGTATAGATTGTTGTTTCGGTATCTTCGGTTTTATCCCGCTGTATATTTGCTATCGCGATATTAAAAAGATTGAAGCCTTAACTTCCTGAAATAAGCCCATCACAAAAAAAACGCATATGCTATGTAATGACCATGATGGGTTAACGAAACCGGCACATCTATCTCATTATCAACGCTATACAAAACAGGGCAGCCCGATGGATTTTTGATAATAGTTAAATTGCCTGGCTCTAAAACGGCAGCCAGCTTATTTAACAGGAATTGTCGCACTGCTTTTGATTGGTATTCCGGGTCGCTTTGGTCTATGCGGTTAATGCCCCAGTAAATATTTTCAAGTTTATTGGTATTATTAACAAATGTGGCAATGTAACTGGAACTTACTATGGACCGGGAATAGAATGTATCTGCCCCAAAAGCAATAGTGCCATTGTAGGTGATTTGAGAATCAAAGCCTTTTGCTTCAATTTCAGATTGGGTTACTGCCGTAGTTACAATGGCCCCGGGGGATTCAATTTGCTTAATTACAATTTTTGAGGGAGAAAATACAAGACTGGGATTGTGCCTTCGCATGAACTTGTAAACCGACTCTTTAACCGACCATACCATCCATACAAAATACTCAAACGGCATACCGGCCAGGTGAGGCTGGCCGTGCAAAGCCGTTTCGGTACCGGTAATAAACTTTGTATAAAACCTTTGATCTTTTGTGCGTTTGGCGTCGATGATCCGGAGGTCTACAATATCATTACCGGCACTTATGATCATGTTTGCTGGTTGGTTTTTTCTTCTATTACATCAATACAGCCGCCCACATTCATCATTTTATCGGCAGCATCGTAGTCTATCTCGATATCGTATTTAGTTTCGGCATCAATAATGATATCAACAAGATTAGCCGAATTGATTTTTAGGTCTTTAATAAGGTCGGTGCTTTCATCAATGTTAGCCAGTGTTTCTTTATCAAGGGTATATGGCGATAAAACCTTTTTTAGTTCAATTAAAATTTCTTGTCGTGTCATTAGGGTTAAATTTAGAAAATATTAAGCAGGAATTAACGTCGCCAAAGCCAAAATTAGCCTTTGCAACGATATTAATTTCTTTATTGACTACGGAAACAGGCAAACGGTTTAAGCCGATATAATTACTTATTTCCGGATTAGGATCATCAAGGTTAACATTCGGGTGTGCAAAGCCATGCACAATTTGCAATATTGATGCCACCGATTCAATTGAACCAGCCGCGCTTAAGCAATGGCCGATCATTGATTTGGGGGAATTCATCAGCGGAAAATCGTCACCTGATCTGTTCAGGGCCTTGCACCAGTTTTGAATTTCCTGCATATCGGCATTAGTAGCAGTCAGGTGGCCGCTGATTAGATCAACATCATGCCCGCCGATCCGGGAATTGGCCATGGCTTCCTCTATACACCTTACCACGCCCACCGGGTTGGCCGCCGTCATGGATCCACCTGTACGCTGCCCGCCACTGATGGTTGATCCGCCCAAAACTTCGGCATAAATTTTTGCTCCCCGGGCAGTTGCAAATTCAAGGTCTTCTAAAACTAAAGCCGCCGCGCCCGATCCGGGGACAAAGCCGCCGGCCGTGAGGCTCATTGGCCGTGATGCTTTTTCAGGCTGATCATTAAACTTTCGGGACAGTACCCGCATGGAATCAAACGAGCCGAATACATAAGTATCCACATACTCGCTGCTGCCAACCAGCATCCGCTTGGCATAACCATCTTTAATGGTTTCGTATCCCATTAAAATGGCCTGGGTACCCGTAGCACAGGCCGCCGAATTGGTAATTACTTTATTGCCAAGTCCTAATCTGCCCGATATGTAGGAGGTAACGCCGCTGTTCATAGCTTGTTCAACCACGCGCGAACCCAATTTTTTTGCTTCTTTATTATCAACCCGGGTAATTACATTTTTCATGGCTTCGGTATCAGATACGCTGTTACCAAAAATGCAGCCGGTTTCCCAGCGGGGCTCGTCGGTATCATAAGCCAGGCCGGCGTCGGCCCAGGCATCAAGGGCGGCCATTAGGCCATAGCCAATATTGGTTCCCTTTAAACCATGAAAGGTAACTTCGGATATGTAGTTTTTATTTTTAAGATCTTCGAGCAAAAAATCCGGCTTGCCGGCAACATGGCAGCTAAATTTAAGCTCCTCATACAAGGGCATAAGCTTTATGCCAGATATTCCATTTTGTATAGCATTTAAAAACGCGCTGACCCCTATTCCGTTTGGCGCTACCACACCCATTCCTGTAACTACTACGCGCCTGCTCATTTTATATCAATATGTTTAATAATACCGGCAAATGTTCCGCGTGCTACAAGCTCTTTTGAGCTATCCAGCATCTCGACGGTGCATTTTAGCTTACCAAAACGAAAATATTGTTTTTTGGAAATAACCGTAACTTTTTGGCCCGGCAAAACCATTTTATAAAAAGAAACATCGGTTGATGTAAGCACGGGATATAAGGATGAGTCGTTCGTAAAATCATTACCCGGCTCTTTCATAATTAAAAATATGCCCAACACAACTAATCCTATCTGGGCCATAATTTCGGTAATGATAACGCCGGGTGTAACCGGGTTGCCTTCAAAATGGTCCTCGTAAAAAAAGGCATCCTGCTTTAATGTAAAATCGCCTGTAACCCCATTCTCATTTAACGACGTGATGTTATCAATAAAACGAAAAGTGGATTTATATGGTAAGTGGTTAAGAATATGGTTATTCATCATGTATCAAAAACTAATAATTATAAACAATGCTCACCCCCGTCTACATGAATTAATGAACCATTTATCCAAAATGCTTCATCGGTACAAAGCATATATATTACGTTTGCAACATCTGCTGCCCTGGTTATGCGGCCCATCGGATTGTTTGCACCAGCCAATGCTATCAACTTATCGCTGCCCGGGATCTTTTTTAACGATGGTGTTTCGGTAACGCCCGCCTGTACCACGTTTGTTTTTAACCCGTAGCGGCTAAACTCAACCGCCATGTATTTGGTAAGGCTCTCCAATGATGCTTTTGCAATGGATACTGCCGCATAGCTTTCCCAATATTTATGCGCACCATCGCTGGTAAGGCCAATCACTCTCGCATCGGCATTAAAAAGCCCGGCTTCTAACAGCAGCCTTGTCCAGTCTAACAAACTGTTACTCATAGCGTAGGTTGTTGCCTGTATATCTTCAATTGAAAGAACGGAAACGTTATCAGCTTCTGCAGCAAGCGGTTTTAAATTGCCCCGGGCTATAGAATGCAGCAATAACTTAACACAATGTTTATGTACAGCAACCTGGGCAAATTGTTTTAAAAATAAATCGCGACCGGTTTGTTCAAGCGCATTTATGTTAAAAGGTAAAATGGTAACGCTGTTTTCTGCCGCTATTGTGGCAAGTTTTTGTTTAAGCGGTTTTTCGGTAATGGCAGTTTCACGGTACAAAACGGCAATGTTCATGCCATGCGCGGCCAATTTTTGCAACGTCGCAAAACCAAAACCGCTCGATCCTCCTAAAATTACTGCCCAGGAGCCAGCAAACTGTTGAGTTTTATCCATGTAAACCGCTTATTGCTACTTTCATTACTTTATTATCGGAAGATACTGTTAAATATTTATGCTATTAAGTTCCTTAAAAAAATTCAAACCCCAAAGTAAGCGAAAGAAAACCGGTTTTTAATGGTTCAACTGCTATTTATTAGACTATAAGTTAAACCATTATCAGTATAAAACATCTTAAATAGTATTGCTTTAATTTACCCGCAGTAAAAACTTAAAACTAAATGTGGGTTAAAAGGTTGCGCATACTACTATATTGGTAAAGCAACCAGGTGGTTTGTGCAGCACGTATTATTTATTACATTTGGTTAGGTTTATGAAGAATTATATAAAAAGTCGCATTGCTTTTGTTTGTTTGTTCCTGGCGATTTTATTTGCGGGCAATGCAAAAGTTTTTGCGCAAAAATCGGAAAGAGCCGCTTTTTATAAAGCAATGGCATCTGATGATATTGAGGAGATTAACCAGGAATTAGCCGTTTTTACTGATGCCGGTACCGAAGTTAAAGCCGGATATGAGGGTGCTTTATTAA